>JARZZM010000013.1 GCA_030130125.1 Thermoproteota archaeon | reverse complement strand
TGGACGGACTGACCCAAGTAAGCGGAGGCGAAGAGAGAAGCTAAGGCAAGCTTCTGCTCCTCGTTAAGCCCCCTGAACGATTCGTGGAGGTAGTAAACCATTAGCTCGTGGAATCCTATGCTCCACTTCCTGTCCTTGACGACGGGAGGATGGAACACCATGTAAAGGTCGCCCAGACCGCTAGGTAGGGTCAGCACATGGGCGACTAGGCCGTGGATGCCCTGAGCCTCGCCGTTGGCGTCGAACCTTATCTCCAGAAGCTCCTCCGAGTTCCCGGCCTCCAACGTGAGGGAGAGCTTCGCACCCTCCGGCAGCTCCTTTGGTATTGGGAGGTATCCTAGGCAGTTGATGGCCGCCTCCTGACGCTCGTGGATGAGCTCCTTACAGTTCCCTGGAAGCAGGTCCCTCAACAGCTTGGAGGTGAACGTCTCGTTGGTAAGCAGTCTGGACAGACCGTGATCTTCGAGTATCTTCAGGACATCGGAGGAGATTGTTCCTTGGGTGAACGCCACGTAGAGGACCACGTCCCTACCTCTAATGGTTGACGGTATCTCCACATCCCTCTCCCCGTGATAAACGCCCTTCTCTATCACGAGAGTCGAGTTCGGGGCCACTATGGTGCCGTTGAGGTTCTTGGGTAGGGAATGACCCTGCTTCAGCATGTCGAAGAATACGATGGATGCCCTCCCTATCTCCACCGTCCCCTTGGGAGCGTTCAGGATTAGGGGTCTCTGGAAGGTGAGATTAATCATCACGGTTGGAGATGCCCTAATCGAGGCCAGGTTCCCTCTGAGGGTCACATTTCCCACTACTATCATCCTGAGGGTGGTCTCATTGGCACTAGCGCCCAAGAAGGACGCAATCACGGGATCCGAGATGGAGACGGACACCTCGCCCAGATCCCTGGATTCCTTGGACGCATTGCTCACCTCAGTCAGGACAGCGCTAGCGTTGGCCCTGTAGCTCCCACTCATCCTGACACCTCCCTTGAGATCCCTATATATTCCTAGGATGCCCGTCTCCTCCAGCCGCTTTTCCCCCTCCTTCATCTCCAGTAGGGCTTCGCCGAAATTGGTCGTCAAAGAGAGCATGGTAAGGCTCGCTCTCCTGTATATGTCCGATCTCCCAACGTAGGGGGTGTAGAGGTCCACTTTACCGCCGTAGAGGCTATACTCGTATCCCTTCAGCTTCACCCCCAATCCGTCCACATCCAGCTCCCGATCGTAGGGGAGCGTGATGTCCCTGAAGTAGGATCTGTTGTAGGCGAAGGGTCCGCTCATGAGTACTCCGAGCATCGTGAGGGCCATGGCGGCATGCAGAAGCGACACCGAGGACATGGTACTCAATCTGTCCCTAGCGTAGATATAGAGGGCCGCCAGCCCTGAGAAGAGGCCAGCTACGGTGAAGGGGAGCATTATGGATATGATGAGGTTCGTGGTGAGCGAGCTAGCCGGTGACCATATGATGTCCCTCTTGAAGGTCAGGTAGAGCAGGATAGCTGACACTATTGAGAGGCCCTCAATGACACCCAGTATCTCCCTCCATCCGAGTCTCGCCCCTATGGTACACATCGGGAGGGAGACCATGAGCAGGAGGGCGAAGGGGAAAAGTAATGGGTGAAAGAATTCTATACCGGAGTCCATCTGGGGAACATCGACCCTCATACCCAAGGCGCTGGCTATGGATCCGCCGGCGAGCACCGAGAAGAGCACTAAGAACATCATGAACAGAGAGAAGTATGAGAGGACGAGTCCCGTCCTGTAGGGGCTGGAGGTCACTTTCCCTATCCCGATACTAGCCCCTCGAGATCCTCTTACGCCCTCGGCTATGAAGAGGAAGGTTAGTAGGAGCGTTAAAGCGCTGGTCATGGACTGGGGGGAGGCGAAGCTGTGGAGGGGGGAGATGCCCACCCTAGTGACGAGTATAGCCAAGAAGACGCTACCCGCTGCAGTCATCTGGGTAGCATAGGAGAGCTTCCTGTCTAGGGACTTAACGTGGAATGCCGCAGTTAGGGCAAGCCAAGGAGTCAACTCCGCCGTTTCCACCGGATCCCAAGCCCAGTAGCCACCCCATCCGAAGGTAACGTAGCTCCAGTAGCCTCCTATAGCAATACCCAAGGTCAGTAGGAGCCATCCGACCCTAGCCAGTAGATCACTTGCCTTCTCGTGTCCGCTGTACAGGGAGACGGCTGAGGCAGCGATCAAGGCATAAGCGGTGAAGGTCGAGAGGGGATGAGGATATATCCAAGGGCTCTTCAGCAGGGGATTCAGTCCCATGCCTGTCGCCACGTCACCGTGGAAGGACTCGAAGGCACCGTTCAGGAACGCCAAGGCTAGGGATGAGATTATCAGTGCGCCGTACCCGGCGTTCAGCATCGTATCCCTGTGGTACCTCCTGTGGATGAGTGCCACGGTGGCCAAGACCGTGGTCAGGAGGAAGAGGCTTCCGCCCCCGCTGGACCAGCTCGAGGCTATCTTGAACATGAGGGGGAGCCCCATGGAAGATGTCTCGTAGACGGGCTTGAGCGTGTAGTCCTGAGTCAGGAAGGCCCACACGTAGAGGATCCAGTCAGCAAGGAGGATCGCGTAAGCCACGAGTCCAAGCTTGATTATCCTCCCCTTGATCGAGGAGTGGGTGAGGTCGGCGAGGAGGATCGCGCCGCCCATAAGAGCTATCAATCCCGTGTAATGCATGAGCTCACCTCACAAGCAGGAGGTAGATGCCCAAGGCTATGAGAATACCACCGCTTATCCTCTCCAGCCAAGCAGGGTTCTTCATGGCCTTGGAGAAGGCTCCGGTCGCCCTCTTCGCCAAGTAGAGGGAGGCGACCAGTGCGGCTGCCATGCCTAGGGCGAGCAGAGCCACGCCCGCTACCCCGGCGAGCACATCGCCGGTCGCGCTTATGAGGGCTATGTAGCCAGCGAGCAAGGGCAGGCTGCACTGAAGGGATACCAGACCGAAGCTGAAGCACGCCGCTGGTAGGCCGGATGATAGTAACCCTCTCACCCTCTGGCCCGGTAAAGGACAGGATTCAGAGGCAGTGAAGATGGTGAGCGACCCGAAAAGTATGGCGGCCACGGCTAGGGCGAAGGTCAATCCCTTGATGAGGCCCGCCACGAAGGAAGCTGCGATGACCATGAGAGAACCCAAAACCATTGTACCGAAGAACGAGGATCCCAGACAGACAGCGTAATCTCCCTTCCCCCTCACCCTCCCCATGGTGGCGTAGGCAGCGACTATAGGCGCCGAGCAGGGAGATAGGGCGACCAGCGCACCCAAGAATGGGAGAAGGGCAAGTGTGGCCGGTTCCCATCCCGTGACCTGCTCTTCGGAGGTACTCGCCATCTTAGCAGCTGATTCTATCCATCTCCTGAAGTATAGGGCCGGGTCGTCGGACTGAACCGGGCCCACGATCTTGGCCACCACGGCGCCCTCCCTGAGGACTAAGAAGGTGGGGGTCTCCGTGACCCCGTACTCCATGAAGAGCCGGTCAGTCTCCCCGGGAACGAGGGGCACATCCATCACGCGGACGCCCTCGGGCGGAGAGGCCTCCACCTGCATCCAGTAGGGCTTCATCAACTCGCAGGAGGAGCAGGTCTCGCTCCAGAACATGACGGCCACTACTCCCTCCTTGAGCTGCCTGTCCAGCTCCCCTGCATAGACCTGTATGGCAACACCCTTGCTGCTGAAGGAGACTAGGAGGCCGAGACCCACGGACGTCAGCACGATGACAATGGCCAAGATGTTCTGATAGCTTACCCTCATTACTCACACCTCCAGAATGTAACCAGCCAACCAAGAGGCGATCAGTGAGAACAAGAGGCCCGAAGTAGCTAGTATCACGGTTCGAGAGTAATCCCCAGAGGTCAGGAATGAGAGGGTCTCCTGAATTATCGGGAGGCTCAGCACGAGGATCATGGTAGGTAAGAGAACTCCCCTCGCTCTCAGGTAGACGGAAATAGCTGAGGATAGGGCCGATATTGACGCCAGATAGACCCCGGATGAGGCTACTAGGGAATAGAGGTAGATCGCTCCCTCGGTCCAGCCAGACAGACCCACGGTGGTCAGGAAGGACAGCGTGATCAGGGTCTCCAACAGGATGAAAGTAAGAAGGAGTTTCGCTAGGAAGAAGGTTACCGGTTCGACGGGCGACATCCTGACTCCATCCAGCGTGCCAAGATCCTCCTCCCTCACAACGGTCATGACCGAGGTGAAGACCGATAGGAAGAGGGCGATGAGCATGAGGCCGGTACCTGCCAAGGGAAGGGGATCCTCAACCGGCAACCTGCTTAGTGAGAAGCCCAGCAAGCTGGACGATGCCACCGAGAATATGGCCGCTCCGCCCAGCTCTGGCAGGTTCCTAGCCTCGAGCTTCAGGTCCTTCCACAGGATCCTCTCAACCTGTAGCAGCACTCAATCTTCCCTCCCTGATCTCGTACACATTCGCTTCCAGCTCCACATCCGCCCTTGGAGATGTCATGACCACTGTCCTGCCAGCTGACACCAACCGGGTGAGGAACTCGATCAGCCACCTCCTCCCTGCGTCATCCAGTCCGGAGAACGGTTCGTCAATGAGGAGCAGGGGTGGGTCGTGGAGGAGGGCCCTCACAATATCCACCCTCTTCCTCCACCCGTAACTCAACTCGACGACTCTCCTATCAAAGAAGGCGTCCAGACCGAGCTCCTTCAAGATGGGCTCTACGTTGGACAGGTCAGCATATCCGTAGAGGCCCGCGTAATATATCAGATTCTCCCGAACGGTCAGGTCCCCGTAGAGGGGTGGATAGTGGGGGACATAACCTAGGAGGGCCTTGGCAGCGGGGCTTCTGGCATCCTTCCCTTCCACTAGTACCTCTCCCCTCGAGGGAGCTATGAGGCCCGAGGCTAGCCTCAGGATGGTGGTCTTCCCGGAACCATTGGGGCCTACTATCGCCACCAGCTCCCCCCTTCCTAAGGAGAGGGTGATCCCCCTTATCACGTACCCGCTCCCGAAGCTCTTCCACACATCCCTGAACTCGAGTATCACTCAACCACCCGTGGCTGGAGGGGCCTCGTAGGCCTTGTGGCACCCCTGCAGGATCTCCTTTATCTCCATCCTCCCCAGAACATCTCCCATCCTCTCGGGATAGAACATCCCCCTAATGATGACCTCCTGTTCCACCGTCGAGTGGGAGGGTGGGGCCCCGTACTGGCTGATAAACCTAGTGAGGCCATAAAAGGCGTAGATCTTGCTCCCGTTCTCGTCTTCCAGCAAGAAGAGTATCAGATCCTTCTCGGGCAGGGTCTTGATGTCAGCCACGAGGGCCCTGACCGTGACCATCGTGGGCTTCCTATACTTGGCGAGCTGAGATACCTGCTCGTACGAGCTGGAGGTTATAGCCATATATCCCACCAAGAGGACCACCAAGGCTATGGACGCTGCCAGCAACACTCCCTTCATTTCCTCTCCCTCCCTGCTAGGTAGGCGAGGGTGAAAAGGGTTAGCGCGTATATCATCGCGTTGACGGGATTCCCCCAATAAGGTATCAGCTTCAGGCTGCTCGCCACTATGGTACCGTCCTCGACCTTCCCTTCCACCTGCAGCCAGTGCTTCTCCAGAGTTAGCCTCCTCCCTCCACCGAATGTGACGAAGAGCGGATTTATCGGTGGTTTCCCTTTGTAGAGGAGGTCGTAAGTTCCTAGGGGGGACCTCACCTTCAGATGTAAGGTCCCATTTTCCACCGTGCCGGATATCACCTGGACCTTGAGAGTCTCGCCCCCTGCCAAGTTGGGGGGCAGCTGCATCGCTAGCAACAGCGCGGCCACCAGAACCACCGGAATGACCGCAAGCTTAGCGCCTCTCACACCTCCGGATCTAATAAGATGGGCCAAGAGCGCTCCTTCCAGTGAGACCAAGATTATTCTGCCCCCGAAGATCAGGGGAGTGAGCCCTCCCCTGATGAACATGCTGGTCTCCGGCATGGTGGGATGCAGGCTAGGCATCAAGTAGGGGACCAAGAAGCTGAGTGGAATTGTAGCGTAGGCGGCAACGGCGAAGGCCATAGATACCTTGGGCCTCACATCAGGGTCCTTTATGCTAGACCTGACAGCCAAGTAAACTAAGAAGGCTAAGAACATGAAAAGGACTCCAGTCTCCCTGGGATCCCAGTTCCAAGCTGAGCCCCATGATTCCGATGCCCATATCATGCCGGTGACTAGGGTGGAGAAGCCCATCACGAGGCCCGTCACTATGAAGGAATGGGCCGTCTCCTCCATCCATCCCTTTCCCTTGAGGAGGTAGGAGAGCGCTAGGAAGAATCCCAAGGTGAAGAGTAGATAGGTAGACACGGAGATGGGGACATGCACATATAGGTTCCTATAAGCGGTCGGATTTCCTAGGGGAACCACGGAAGGGAACGGACCTAACACCTGGGAAATCCACAGGGTTGCAGCATCCACTAGTGACGTGACAGCCAGCGCCGCTACTAGCTTTCTCATTGGGGGATCCCTCACGCCTCGAATAAAAAATAATGTTGTTGGGGGAGTTTAGCTCCTCTAACTTACTTCTTCCTCCTTACTAGGATGTCGATGAGTACCAGTACGATGGCCACCAGAGAGAGCACCGTCGCTATGAAGGTGAACATGTTCATTCCGGCGCCAACGCCAGCTCCTGATACCTTCTCAACCTTGCTCTCCAGCTGCTTTATCTTGAGCTGGGTCTCGTAATAGGCAGACATCCTCCCTAGCTTGTCCATGACCGTATCGACTATACCGAGCCAGTGCGTGTAGTCCGGACCCATCATGGAGGCTCCCATCCTCCACCTCCTGCCGTCGTGGTGCCATATGTAGTAGTACATGATCTCCATGTACTCGTCCGTGTCGTCTCCCAAAGCCTTCCTATCCATTATGGTCTGGCCCTTCCTATCCTCCTGTATTCCCTGCTCGTAGGCCTTCTTGAGCATGTCTATTGCGTACTTCCACGTTATGTTGTAGTCCATGTTTACGCTGTCGTACCAAGTGAAGTACGAGTACACCCATTCGCTGGAGTGGCAGCTCTTGCACACCGACATCATCCTGCCCCTCGGGTTGTCAGTCGAGGATAGGGCGGCGTTGCCCATGGTGAGCGGATTCTTCCAGTCTGGCCTCTTCTTATTGAACTTGTTGTTCAGTGGGTCAGGATAGTACGTCTGACCGAAGCTCCACTTAGCCTGTATCTCCCAAGTTAGCCTAGCTCCGAGGTCGTGAGTTCCCGGCACTATAATCTTGCCATTCTTGTCGGCGAGGTGGCTCATGTGACAGGTAGCGCAGGTCGGGGCCCTGAAGTCCACTCCGGGCACCCACGGCAGGTTGGTGTAGTTCCAAGATTCTCCCTCGGAATCGTATATGTTACCGTGCTTGCTTTCCTCGTAGATCTCTATCTGCGGGTGGTCGTATCCGAGATGGCACTGACCACAGGTGTGGGGCTTCCTAGCCTCCTCCATGCTGAAGGTATGTCTCGTGTGGCATGTGGCGCAGCTGCCAAGGCTTCCGTCGGGGTTTACCCTTCCGGCGCCGTTATTGGGCCATCCGAGGAGCACCATGTCGGGAGTGCCATCGACCTTAGCATAGGGCGCGTCGACACCGACTATGGCGTTGGGCTTGGCCGGTAGCACTGCGGAGCCGTGGCACTCCATACAGGCCAAGTACACGTAGGAGTTGTTGTACTTGGGATGCTCCATGATGAAGTGGTAGTCTATGCCCAAGTAGTTGGCGGTCAGGTTGGGCACCTCGTGAGTGAGCATTCCGTGAGATGGATAGAGGGTCGATACGAACTTGAACTTGTCGCCGTAGAAGTAATACTTGCTCGCGTTCACGGCCTTCTCGTCTCCGTTATAGAAGTCCTTCGCGTACTTCTTGTAGAACGGCCACTCGACCACATCCTTGAACAGCTTGTCGTATTCAGCCTTGGCGATATCTCCATAGGTCTTCTGGAGTACGAGGGTGTACCAAGGCTTGAGGTTAGCGTTAAGTGCGGCGAACGCGTGCTTAGTCCAGCTCATCTCCTTGGTCTCCTTATAGTGACACTGCTGACAGTCCTTCGGGGTCACATCCACCACGATCTTGTAGCCATTGTGGTCAACGACATCGGGCCTGTCGGAATCGGCGAACATTCCGTGGCATTCATAACATCCCACGACGTACGGGTATCCCTTGAACTTGCTGGCCAGATTGGCGTCCTGTCCGAAGATGTTCCTGTAATAGGCTTCCAGCTCGTCAGGAGTATGCCAAGCATGCTTACTCCTCAACCAGTCGTAATAGGGAACCTGCATCTTAACAGTATTGGGGTCAGCGTGGCAGTTCAGACAGGCCTTCGTTTCCGGGCTCACCCTAGCCATAACTTCCTGCGCTGATGCCTCGACGCTCTGAGCATCTCCGAAACCGACCTCCCCAGGGTTAGCCAGCACTGGTAGTAATGCGAACGCCAACGTCAGCGCAGCTATGGACAGGATTGGTAACCAGAATATCTTCCTCATATTTCAGGCCTCCCGAGGTTGGAGATCCGTCGTAGTAACATCTTGACGTATGGTATAACTTAAAATCATTACGCGAAAGCGAAAGTTCACGGACTTAACTTAGAATTATCTAATTTTATTTTATTCATCTGATTTTCTAACTCTGTGCCGGTTCCCTTAAATTTCCGGGGAGTGGTGACCTACGATGGACACGATAGTTCTAGGACGGGAGATCGATAGTGGAGAGGAATTTAGACTGAAAATAGCCGAATTAGTGACGGGAAGGACTGCCGTTATAGCCAAAACGGGTTACGGTAAGTCTTGGACCATAAGGAAGGTGGTTGAGGAGCTGCTGGAGAGAGGTTATCCTGTAGGCATCATAGACCCGGAGGGAGAGCACACCTCCCTAGCTGATGTATTCGACATGCTTATTATATCTCCCGATGGGGACGTAGACCTTACGAGGGCCTCCCCTAGTAGATTAGCTCAGGTGGCCGTCAAGGGAGTCAGCTTCATCCTCGACATGTCCAAGTACAAGCCGGATACCTCTACTAAATTGGCAGCCGGAATCATTGAGGGTCTGATGAAAATAGGAAGCCCGGATGGATTTCTGGTCGTGGTAGATGAGGCCAAGGAGCTAGCTCCTGAGAAGGGAGCTGGCAGCACTCTAGGCAAGGGAGCGATGAGCACTCTAACATGGCTGAATACGCTGGCAACTAGAGGGAGGAAGAAGGGCATAGGGCTCATGTTCTCGACCCAAAGGCCCCAGCTGGTTTCGAAGACCTTGCTCAGTCAGGCGGAGAACAAGATCATCCTGAGGGTAGAGTACATCAGGGACCTGTCCGCTGTGATCCAGTACTTGGGGCTCAGCAAAGACGTGGCCTCGAGGATAAGCAGCCTCGAAAGGGGAGTGGCTTATGTGGAGGGACCGTTCACCTTCAAGCCCGGTTTCGTGAAGGTAGGGGGTGTTAAGAGCGCCCACTTGGGTTCCACTCCGAATCCCAAGCCAAGACCTCCTCCCAGTCTGCAAGAGGTGGTCAGGTTCCTCTCGATCCAGACGGAGATCAACGTCTCCAAGACTGAGGATGCAGGGAGGAAGTTGAAGGATGAGGTGGTAGAAGGGGGGATAGAGGGGGAGAATGGGAGAGGAAAGAGCGAGAAGAGGAGAGTCGTAAGGAAGACTTCCAAATCTAGGGTCAAAGCTAAGGAAAGAGGAACTAAGAGCATTTCAGTCAGATCTCCTGAGATCTGGTCCCTACCTCCGGCCAGACTGAGGTCAGATGTGGTTAAGGGCTTGGTTGAGAGGAGGAATGAAATGAGGGACTTGCTCAGCACCTTAGAGAGTAGGAAGGAGGTCATGGATGAAGCGGTATACCAGATGCTCAAGGAAGAGTACGAGAGGGAGCTTGGTCTATTGGAGGAGGACCTAGATCCCTACAGGACGGAAGCCATGGAGGCGAGCCTCGTACTGGAAGCGGCGATAGAGGACAGGAGGAACATCATGGAGGCACTTTCATCTAGGAGGGTCAACCCCTTGAAGAGGATAGCCGTGAAGTGGAGGATATGGAGGCTCCAAAGAGAGATAAAAGGTCTGGAAAAGAGGCTGAAAATGGTCAGGAGGATCCTAAAGGAGCTCGAGTGAGGTGATCACGTGAATTTGGAGCCTTTTCTTAAGAGGGAGAACACTGTCGCCGTGGTAGGAGCATCTAGAAACCCGAAGAAGTGGGGTTACAGGCTATACCGGTTTTTCAAGAGATACTACAGGAAAGTATATCCGGTGAACCCTAGAGCTGAGGAAATAGATGGTGATAAGGCCTATCCCGATCTGAGAAGTCTACCGGAAAAGCCTGACCTAGTGAATCTCGTTGTTCCCCCCACTGTGGCTAGGGAGGTAGTGAGAGACGCGATACGAATGGGAATAAAGATGATATGGTTTCAACCGGGCTCCGAGGATGAAGAGGTCATCGAAGAGTGCTTGAAAGCTGGGATCAATGTGATATGGGGCAAGTGCTTAATGGAGACCATTAATCATAGTTCCCATAAGTGACGAGCTGTCCATCAACTGGGAGGATTAGGGGGCTCCTTCAGGGGGCTGCGCCAGTTAAGTTAATTCAAGCAGTCTAAGCGTGGGCGATTTTCGAGCGATGCCAGCAAGGGAACCGATCTGACAGAAGGTCAAAATCCTATAGGATATTTAAACAAGAAGGCCGTACAAGGATTGCCAAAGCCGATGAACACTTGAGGAATCAAGTTGTAACGCTCGATCCTGAGAGCTAGTGTTATTATGAAGTTTCGAGGCGTTCCATCAACAGCATCAGCACTAAGGAATGACCACTTCAATGCCAGCCACTACATATTCAGTTGTCGTGAGCTACTCGTTAATGTATCTAATAGTGAAGTCCGCGGTAGCTGCATTACCCACCCTGTATTTCTCTCTATGTAGTGAAAGATCTCGTGGTAATTTCCCTCTATGTAGGGACATAGTTATGGTCAGCAGATCGGTCTTAGAGGAAGCATTGGCGGATTATATCGAACTAAGGCCGCCTGATATGGTGAGAAGAGAAGCCTCCTTGCACCTTTAGAATGAGTGTGAATATGGCTACAACAGTCGTAGGCCCTAGAAGAGCTGGAAAAATCCACCCTTATATTTCAGGCGATCTCTGACTTCCAAGGAGAACCCTAGGGAGGCCATACTCTACGTAAACTTAGAGGATTATAGATTAAGCGAATCGACGTGGAAGGACATAGTTGAGCTATATCTCCTCCATTTGGAGCTTTATCCTAATCTCAACCCCCTGTTGGATTCTCCTAGATAAAGTCCAAAGTGTTGAAGGATGGGAGAGGGCAGTAGGGAACCTCCTCGATAGGGGTAGGGTCGTTACTGGGTCCTCCTCGAAACTCCTCTCGCTCGAGGTGGCAACTCATCTCAGAGGAAGATCCGTAACAGTGAAGGTCTTTCCTTTCTCTTTCAGGGGGTTCCTAGCAGCTAAGGGATTTGAGATGAAGATAAGGGAGCCAGTTTCGTCCTCAATGAAATCAAAGATCCTATCACTCATTAGGGAATATATGGAATGGGGGCTACCCGGAAGCCGTACTAGAGCCGAAGCAGAGGGAAAAGATACTCAGAGAGATATGGGAAGTGACGGTCGCTAGAGATATTGTGGAGAGGTGGAGGGTAAGGAATATTAGGGCCTCAGGGTACTACTGAATGCTATTAGATCCTCTACAAAGCTATCGATACATGCGCTGTACCGTTACCTTAAGTCGATGGGAATCAAGATAAGTAAGACTACCAATATTTAGAGTACTTAAAGGATGCTATGGTCGTTTTCACTCTTCCAAAGTACTCTCCCACGTATAATATGGTTTTGGGAAGCGTCCCAAAGATATACCTAAGTTGATAATGGTTTATACATGGGTAAGGTTGGTAGAGGAAGGCTTTTGGAGGATTTGGTATTCCTCGAGCTCAGGAGGATGGGATATAGGGAAGGAGAGAACCTGTTTTATTGGGAGGATTCCAAAGGAGAGTGGACTTCATCCTAACGGATCGAGCGGGGAGGATCGATAGATGCCTGCAAGTAACTTGGGAGCTGGTTCCGGGAGATTCTGAACAGAGAAAGAGAGCTCGGTTCTTTAGTAAGAGCCAAGGAGAAATTAGCTTGCAAGGTGGTTTCCGTTTTTACGTGAGACCAAGAGGGTAATGAGAAAGGATTTAAGATCATTCCATCTCTGGAAATGAGTCATGGGACTGTGAGGTGGGTTCAGTCATCTGGCATCTTCCGTACTCGCTAGGGGGATGTTATTAACCCCTTTGATGGGAGTGGGTACTCATTCACCAAGCATCTTTCATGCTAAGAGGAACACGGAGAACCCTATCAAGTCCGTCAGAATGTGAGCGATTATCAGAGGGGCCAAGCTCCTTCTCTTCACGAAAGCAAAGCCGTAAGCCAGACCTATGAAGAACACGAAGATCACGTGTATAGGGGATATGTGCCACAGCGCAAAGGCTATGGCTTGGATTAGGATAGCTTTTACCTCTGAAGTGAATCTTCTTAAGCTCTCTATTCCAAACCCCCTCCATATGATCTCCTCGAATATGCCAGCGGTAAATGGAGCTACTAGGAAATTCATGTACTTGGCCCAAGCGGGGATCCTGCTTATCACATCTAGGAACCACTCGTATCCGTAAGGCTGAATGGAGTTCTCCATGAAGAACAGGAGCTCTGCTGCCAGTATCAATGAAGCGATCAGCAATACATCTTCTCTCCTCAGGTCGTATGCTACTCTAGTCTTGGTGAACAGGGCTAGCCCGAAGGAAGCTTGAATCATTATCATGAAGAGGGATTGATAGCTCCATATGAGGACGTAAAGCTCTTTCATAGCTTCTTCCGGGTTCAAAATCCAGAGATGACGTGGTACCATTGAGTATAAAAGAAACGAAGCGATCAAATTGAGCATGAATGGGGCGAAGAGGATTGTAATAATGGTCCTCTTACCCATATGCCCCCGCGATAGCCAGAAGTGGTTCATCACTAATACCCATTTCGATAATTCTGAAACGCAGACGCATCCTGGTTCTACTCTTAGGATGATAGCTGATTCATGTCTAGTCCATCTCACCAGCAGAGAGTTGAATTATCTATTTCTCTTTGAGTTATCCTAAGGAACCTAATCGGATTCGGATGTGAGTTGTCCCCGGAGAAAGAGCCTGGTAGGCCTCTGTGAAAGGGGCACTCATTTTTCTTCCGTGATGTTCAAGTAATGAGGAGTAATCGTGAAGACGGACATTCCGATTATAAGGATCCCAGCGGCCTCAGCAACAGCAGCTGAGGGCCATCTTACCGTCAAATCTACTAATATGGCCAGGATAGGTGCCGAGCCAGATAGGAGGGCCACGAAAATCCCCTTGGCATGTCCATCAACGAGAAGGGCTATGCCCAAGACGGTCAGACCCATGAACGCTTGGACGAAGAACCATGTAGATATAAAAGTGTGAGGCCTCGTCCCTCCGGGGAACACCCCTATTAGAGCCAAGAAGATGGAAGCTGTGAAGAGGAGACCGCTTGAGAAGGATTCCAACTTGCTCTTGGAAGCTCTGAGTATGAACAGGGAGTAAATCAAAAGAAGAAACGCGGAAGCAATCAGCCCATAATTGTAGAGCCACGGACAGCAGGCTCTAGAGACCCCGAAATCGCTGAACGCATCCCTCCAGAAGTCGAACCAAGGATTCATGTACCAGCATACGAATATGGTGGTCAGAGCTACGGCAAGGGAACTAAGGCCCGTAAGCCCCCAGAGCTTGAGGAGTCTCACCATAGCCGGAGGATCCGGTGTCGCGTTATAAAGGGGTTCCCAAGATAAAATGATGGATTAGATTCCATCTCCGTCACGGTAGGCGAAAGCAACCTTCCTGTATCCCACGAAGCTGGGACATCCGAGGCACGATTCCTCTACATACCTCGGACATGAGGAGCATTCCGCACCGCAAGGAGCCGATTCCATATCCATCCGGGGCACCTCTATTGGGAGGTAGGGGTTCACTAGTGGCTCCGCTATTTCCACTATCTCGCTCCTCCTCACCCCCTTGTAGGTCCTGATCATGCAAGTACCCGTTATTGAGTTCAGGACCTCCTCGTTCTCCGCGGCCATGACCGCGATCAAGTTAAGGGAACCCCTCCCCTGAAATAGATGGATTAGTCTCGGGCAGTCCTCAAACCTTCTCGCTATCTCCCTTAGATTCTTAATGGTATCAACTTCCAAGAGCATGATCGCTATTTTGAAACGTAACTTATCGAAATTCAAGGTGACAGCCTGCCTGAGGATACCAGAATCCGTTAACCTCCTCAATCTCCTGCTGATTGCCGTGTGAGATATTCCCAGCAACTTGGCCAGCGAGCTGAGCGGTATCCTCGGATTTTCTGATAAGAGAGTGAGTATCCTCAGATCCCTATCGTCTAGAATCCTCGATCTCATATGTTTCAATATGAAACATCATTCTTATAAAATGCGTTTTAGATTGAATCCGGTGCATGAAATGGATCCGCTCTCCTCCGTGGTCATATTCCTCTTCGGACTACTGGCTGGGGTTGTGGGTGGTCTTCTAGGGATAGGAGGCTGCTCAATCATGCTTCCAGCCCTGTACTTCCTGTTCAACTACGAGCTTCCAGCTGCGATAGGAACGACGATTACTGCAGTGATTATAACGGCGGTATCCGGTAGCATAGCCCATATAAGAATGAAGAACGTCGACTACGGGACAGCCGCTGTTATCACGATCAGCGGAGGAATCGGCGCTCTAGCTGGATCTATGGCCTTTGAGTATTTGGTGGAAAGAGCGAGCGTACTTAACGTGGTAATAGGTCTGGCCTTCGTCTACACATCGTTTAGGATGATCTATGAAGGGGTTAGAAGGGTCTCACCCACCTCGACGGTGTCGGAGAAGAGAATCCCGGGATCCGATGCTCAAAAGGGGGTGTTGGGCTTCTTGATAGGTATATTGACCGGCATCGTCGGGTTGGGCGGAGGCTACGCACTGGTCCCGTCCTTCATATACCTGTTGAAATCCCCGGTTAAGATAGCAGTGGGCACTTCCCTAGCATCATTCATAGCCATGAGCGTGATCTCTGCAGGTTTCAAGATGGTAGCTGGCCACGTAGATCTGTACGCAGCCATGCTGCTAGGGCTAGGGACCGCGATAGGTGCTCAAGGAGGCGCTAAACTGGTGCCTAAGACCCCATCTTGGGCGATAAAGCTTCTCTTTGGCCTAATATTTCTCTATGTATCTCTTAGATTCATCTTAAAAGGCTTCGGCATCCAGATCTGAACTTACCCTATTTTTCCTGCCTATTCCCCTCTGGAAGCCGCGATTTAAAAAAATCCAAGGTGAAAAGAATGGGGATCACATTAGGGTCTTCTTGGCGGATTTCCACTTGGGAAGCTTGAGCAGGCTTGGAAGGAAGAGTGGTCTGACCGCGCGATGAGCGATATATCGAGGAGTATAGAATGGCGAGGAGGCAGAGAGTGAGCGGCTGGCTGCGGATATCCGTCCTAGCTATGCTGGTGAAGGGGCCGATGCACGGTTACGCGATGATAAAGGAGATCGAGAGGATAACTGGCGGTGAGTGGGTCCCCGCCCTCGGATCGCTTTGTCCCACCCTGAATGAGCTGGTAAAGGAGGGGTTGGTGACGGCGAAGGAGGAGAGTATAAAGGGCAGGAAGAGAGTCATCTACAGCATAACTAGGAAGGGAATTGAGTACCTGGTGGAGAGAGCGGATAGTTTGATGTCTAGAGCCATACCATCCATACTAGGGTTCATGGAGAGCCAGATAATCGCGCTTAAGCTGTTGAGTGGCCCAGACGAGTTAGTGAGGAGGCTCGTCTCACATCTAGATTTCCTCAGCGAGAGAATAAGTGAGCTGCGTTCAGATGCTCTGTCACTCCTGTCAAAGGAGAAACGAGATATCTGCTAAATGAGAGATTAGTTTCGTCCTTAAATTCCAATAATCGTGAGAATCAGGGCCCTTACTCTCATCATTCGTAAATGTGATTTCATTGTATAAAGCTGGAGGATATACCTTGTATCTCGAAGATGCAGCAGCTCATGTGTTGCTGAGTAGTAATCTTTATATTTACACGAGGTTCGGAGCCCAAACCTCTATAGGGTGGGATTGTTGATCCAACTAGCAGGTCTCCAGTGAGTGATCGCGTCGTTGACGCGATTGCGTCTCTTTTACCGGAATTAGGTGTGAACACCCTAATGGGTGTGATTGGCGGCTCCATAATGCCTCTCTATGATGCCCTTTACCCGTACAGAGACGAGATTGAGGTTGTCATGTTCAAGCACGAGCAGGGAGCGGCCCACGCAGCAGATGCATACGGGAGAATTGCGAGGAAGCCCGGAGTCATGGTGGCCACATCCGGACCCGGGGCCACGAATCTGGTGACTGGGATAGCGAACGCCTACATGGATTCCTCCCCTGTGATGGCCCTCACTGGGCAAGTAGCCACTGAAGTGTTTGGTAGAGACGCATTCCAAGAAACGGACATGTTTGGCGTCGTGGCCCCCATAACCAAGTTCGTGTACCAAGTTAAGAAGCCTGAAGAGGCCCTACCTGCCGTCGCAACCGCTTACAAGGTCGCCAGCATGGGAAGACCTGGTCCGACCCTCGTAGACCTCCCGAGGGATATTCAGGTGGCTAAGAAGGCGGAGTGGAATGGGGAGCTCATGCCTGTTGACTTCAGCAAATACTTTCCAGTCGAGCCAAGCTTAGAAGATATCAGGGAGGCAGCTGAGCTACTCAAGAAGGCTGAGAGGCCAGTGATACTCGTCGGTGGAGGTGTATACTGGGCCAATGCCTGGGAGGAGGTGCTGAGATTGGCTGAGTACATGCTCTCCCCGGTGGTCACGACGCTCCCAGGGAAGAACTCAGTGCCGTTCAATCACCCCCTAGTGATGGGTCCGGCTGGAATGCATGGTAGAGCTGAGGCTGACGCTGCTCTCGCCAACGCAGACGTGGTACTCGCCGTGGGAACCAGGTTCTCGGACAGGACCGTGGGTAGGTTTGACGAGATGAGGGAGAAGAAGATCATACACATAGATCTGGACGCTAGCGAGCTTGGAAAGAATCTCCCCACAGCCGTAGCTATAAGGGGAGATGCTAAAATCGCACTTAGGATGCTCCTCGACGTCATTAAATCCGTAGAGTCTGAGGGGAGAAAGAAGTACGTTTCATGGCTCCAGCACGTAAGGAGGGAATTTGAGAGGTCGATGAAGGAGTGGGAGAAAGAGTTCAACGGGCTAGTGCCGTGGAGAGTCCTGAAGACCGTCAGGAGATCCGTTCCCAACGATACAATAACGGTCACGGGAGTGGGAGGACACCAGATGTGGGCGGAGATCCACTGGGACGTCCTCGTACCTGGCACATTCGTGACATCAGCTGGGCTGGGGACCATGGGCTTCGGCATCCCTGCCGCGCTGGGGGCGAAGCTCGCTGCTAGGGACAGGCAGGTAGTCTGCATCGACGGCGACGGCTCATTCCAGATGACCTTGAACAACCTCTCACTTGTTAGGGACTACGATCTGCCCTTTATCGAGGTGATCTTCGACAACAGGGCTCTCATGCTGGTGAAGCAGTGGCAGATGTACCTTTACGATAGGAGGATCATCGCCACAGAGTTCAAGGAGAATCCGGACTTCGCCAAGGTGGCTGACGCCTACAACATCGATTACAGGAGGCCTGAGAGCTACGATGATCTCGAGAAGCAGGTGGAATGGGCTGTCAGGAATAACGAGCCCCTCATATTGGATGTTCTTTTGGATAATGAGAAGGATGTGGTCCTACCGTGGGTTCAGCCTGGGAAGTGGCTCACCCAGGCGATACTGCCCCCGGGAATGGATGTGAGCCTCGAGTGGAGGTGATCTGTATGTGGGTCGAGACCAAGTTGTGTGTGAAGGTGTTCGGAGGTCTGGATCAGTTGACTCGCGTTCTGAATATAGCTAGGAGGGGAAAGGTGGTCTACAGGTGCATGGAGGCCAAGTTCGAGGATGGGCATGCTGTGGCCTGTATGGAGCTCGAGGGTAGGGCGGAGGAAGTGGAGTGGGTCATGAAGAAGATGTCCGCCTTGCCGGAAGTGCTGTCGGTGGAGCCGAGGCCGAGGAGGGTGGAGTTCGAGGATCCCCTCACCGAAGTGGTGCTGCCGTGAGGTGATTGGAATGGCTAGGATGTACAGGGACGAGGACGTCAGCCTAGACCCCCTAATGGGGAAGAAGGTGGCGGTCGTCGGCTATGGAATACAGGGCAGGGCGCAAGCTCTGAACCTTAGAGACAGCGGTGTGGACGTGATTGTGGGAGTGAGGAGAGGTAAATCTTGGGAAAGGGCTGAAGGAGAGGGTTTCGAGGTGTATGAGGTGGGAGAAGCCGTCTCCAAGGCGGATGTCATACTATACCTCCTACCTGACATGGTGCAACCCGACGTGTGGATGAACGAGGTGGAGCCCAACCTCAGGGATGGAGCGGTGGTCGACTTCGCACACGGCTTCACCGTGCACTACGGACTTATAAAGCCAAAGAGCAGCGTGGATGTCGTGATGGTGGCCCCGAAGGCTCCGGGTGCGGCCGTGAGGGAAGAGTTCCTCAGGGGTAAGGGGGTACCCGCACTAGTGGCCGTTCAGCAGGACAGCTCGGGAATGGCCCTAGAGTATGCTTTAGCCATAGCCAAGGGAATCGGCGCCACGAGGGCAGGGGTCATAGAGACGACCTTCGCGGAGGAAACGGAGACGGACCTGATAGGTGAGCAGAATGTGCTGGTCGGCGGGTTAATGGAGCTAATTCTGAAGGGCTGGGAGACCTTGGTGGACATGGGCTACCAGCCGGAGGTGGCGTACTTCGAGGCGTTAAACGAGGCTAAGCTGATAATGGACCTGATATGGAGGTACGGCATAAAGGGGATGCTAGAGAGGGTGTCGGTGACCGCTAGGTATGGTGGACTGACCGTCGGACCCAAGGTGCTGGACGACGGGGTCAAGGACAGGATGAGGAGGTACGCTGAGAGAGTGGTCAGCGGCGAGTTCGCGAGGGAGTGGGTGAAGGTCTACAGGAACGGAGGGGGGAGATTCAACGAGCTGATGAGGAGGGTAGAGGAGCATCCCATAGAGGAGGTGGGCCGCCGAGTCAGGAGGCTCATATTCGGGGGATAAAAAGGGATCACAAGGGGGCTAAATCAAGATCTCCTGAGCCCCCATCCATTTTTCCGCCATGCTGTAGCGTGCCCCTCCCTCGTACTTCGATACCTTGAAGATGATCCACTTCGGCGCTAGAGCATCGATCTCTTGGGAAGGTACCTCCACCACCGCTTTGAGGTGTGCAACAGTCGATAGATCGGTTAGAAAGTCCTGTGCTCCCTTCTCAGAGGGGAAAGCTAGCAGGTAGGTGTGTTCCAATCCCTCATCGTTTGAGACTTCCACCTTCACTACACAGTGGTTCGTCAACGCCCCTTCCAAAGAATGCCATTGAAAAACTTTCTGAGGAGAGGGGAGAACCTTTCCCCCATTGCGGGAGGCCACACTAGGGATCGAGAGAGGATCAGGAGAGTAAGCAACTACCAAGAAGTTACTCTCCGCAAAGACGCATCACCTCGCACGGTGTGATCCCATCATTAAAAAAGATTGCTATACGCCCGGAAAATGTGATCATTCGGATTTCTTACCACTCAACTCATCCACTTCTATCCTTATTACGACGACACTAACCAGCCCTTCTTCAGTGAACTGGTACTTGTAGCCGGGCGCAAACCTCTCCACCATGCATTCCGAGGCTTTCCTCTTCTCGTTCAGATCATCAACTACGTAACCCTTCCCCCTCCCCACGACGCTCCTGTATCTTAAGGTCCAAGAACAGGGTCTCCCTTCCGTGACCAACCCGGCATCCATCTCCACCTCGAAGCATATCCTGTTATTCTTCTTCAACACTTCAAGCTTCTTTCCCTCCTTGGCAGAGTGGAGGTATATAGCGCCCTCCTTGTAGCAGTATATCATGGGTAACGCAAATGGATCTGTCGTCTTAGTATAGCGCTATTCTGCAATCAAATGCCCTCCTCAAGATTTCTTCTATCTCTTCCAGATCCTTCCTCCTCACTGGGATCAGTGCTATTTTCCTACTTTTACTAGGTTCTCCAGATGTCTCCCCCAGCGGAATCACCCTGAATGGGATAGGGGGCCTTCAGTCCGCCCGTCAGACCTCATCTTGAGTTGGTTTAAGGAATTATCATCATCGGCCCATTCGACTCCCGAGGAGGACATTTAACGTTTTCTGGAGGATCTGTCGATTGTAATAAAAGCGAACGACAGGTAAACCTTTAATAGGGCTCCCCAGCTCTCATCAATGATGAGAAACCTCCTCGCATTTATGACCCTCATGACCCTCGCAATCCTCTTAGCTCAGTCCTTAACACTGATCCAAGCTTCTTCTCTCACGGGACCCGTAGCTATAGTCTCCAACTCGATCGATATGCCCACTGCTGAGAGAATGAGGTCCGTACTGGAGGCCATGGGGTTCGGGGTGAGGATCTTCTCCCCACAGGAATACAGCGAGGCGCTGGAATACGGTCAGTTCGTCATAGTGTTGGGCGGGCACAAGGCTCCGGAGGGGATAGGCCAGATATCTTCCTCTCTTCTGTCCCCTGAGGAGAAGAGTAAGCTTGAAAGGAAGAACTACGCTTACTACTTCGTCAAGAGAGGCCCTGGAAGGAAACCCGTGGTCGTCGTGGCGGGAAATGATAGGTATGGAACCTACAGGGCAGCCAATACTTTTCTGCTAAAAGGATTGAAGCAAGTGGATGCCTTAATTTCCTCTCCCGGCCCCGTTGTTGTTATAATGGGAACCCCAGCGGGTGGCTGAGCATGACCTCTCACTCCCAAGAGACGGGAGTGGAGAGGCTGGCCCTACTGATGGAGCGCCTGTTGAGGGGAGGAGAAGTCTCACCTAGAGACTTCTCCCCTGAGATAGGTGAGGGGATACTCTGGACCCCGAATATTAAGACATCCCTGACAGAAGCTCTCATACTCTCCGGCCCCCCACTAGTCCCCTTGGAGGGTGACATCCGGAGGATGGAGAGATTGGGAAGGGAAGGTCTGATCCAACCTGTAGCCCCACGCCCACTCGGTGTCGGCAGCAGGTACGCGGTCTCCCCGCTCAGAGATGTGGTCCTCTTTTCCCTAGCTTGGATGCTCCTTAACCGCATCGGATGGGGAGAGAGGATTCCTATAAAGGACATGAGGGAGCTCTACCTGGAATACATGAGGGACTACGCGAGCAGGTGGGGGCCGAGCTCCAAAGAAGCCTTTTACCTCATGTCACTGGGGTTAGAACCCCTCCTTAGCAGGAAGAGCCTGAATGCCCTAGTGAAGTTGATCCTCTACCCCTTCGGGTACGGTGGCACGGCCAAGGGCTTCCTCCCCCTTAGAGCGTCTGATGTGCCCGAAGAGGTCTCATCTAAGATGTTGCGCCTGAGAGAGGGTCTTTGCGTCTATCTCCCTGTTCCCAAGTCTGAGACCTTGGAGTTGCTGAGGTTCGCCCAAGACGTTGGTGAGATTTACGGAGAGCTGAGAGTGAAGGTCTATCTGATCATGAGAAGGCTCTTACGCGCCAAGCTGCCGAGAATCTCTTCTCTTGAGGAGGTTTTGGATCAGCTATCCAATGAGTTAAGAGATTGGAGTCGAAGGAGGAAAATCTCTCTGCTTGGAGCCAAGTTAAGGAGGAGGATTCTAAGGTTTTACGCAATTTACCCGTCAGCTCCTGACCTTTGGATGAGCAAGCAGGGAGAAGGGTCTTTCGAGAGGGTCGGTAGGCCTACGGGAGTCAGTGCCATTCCATGGCCGTTCAAGGAGAGGGGAGTTGCCCTAATTTCATTGGAAACGGATTATCAGGTCAGAGGCGCCTCGTGACAGCCGAATCCCCTGTCGTTCAGCCTACCCAAGTTGTAGAGCATGTCCCTGAGCGCATTCCTGGCCTCCTCCAAGTTAGAGAATTTACCTATCCAGACGGCCGGGAACTTGCCCTCTAAATTTTCCCTTTCCACTACTAGGACCGTGTATCCCTCCTCATCCCTCAGGAGAAATCCTTCAGCCTCGTACTCGTCCACCCTCTCAGCTCCCACGCACACCATGTCTATTTTATCCAGAACATCCAGTTTGGTGAGATTGAGGCTAATTCTCCCTCACCTTCCCAAGTAAGAGGGACAGCGCCCTTCTCAAAGCTCTATCGGACTCCTCCCCCAGCCACCTAGGTCTCTTCATTATCTCCTCGATCTCTTCCATATCCCTCAGCTTCTCGTGAAGCTTCAATCCCAGCCTCCCCTGTCTTCGAAGGCTGCACTCGAGGAAGGTACCTCCGTTCTCCTCTTTGATCTCGCAGATGACGTAAACTCCTTGAGAGACCTCGACCCTAGTCATCTCCACCCGGAAGGTCTGATGTGTGATATATTAAAGGTTGACACGGCTCCCATGTGCGGATGGACTTTTAAGTTCAGCCCCTTCAGAGGAATGGACCATGCTTCTCAGAATACTAGAGGCCATCAAGGGGATCGCTCCAGTTACTAAAGTGTCTAGGGATCCAGAGGATCCCGACCTCTTCATAGTCACCATCCGCTTCCCTAGAGAGGAGATCACCCACATGAAGGAGGTGCTTCGAGAGTCGTACGTTAACGCGGAGAAGAGATACGGGAAAGTCTCCGAGGGGGGAATGGATGAGGAGGGCGTTGACGCTTGGATATATGTTGAGGGCGATCTGAACTCCCTAGATGATTTAGTCGAGGTGGCCAAGAAGAGCGAGGATGTAATAGGTACTTTAGAGCTGAAGGATGATAAATTCGGTGCCCTTATATATCCTAGAGGTTCTCTGAGTGCCTTTTCAATCCATATGGCCTATCTGATATCCAAGGTACTTCCACCTGAGGTGAAGACGTTCTCCCTCATTGGTTACGAGCTTACGAGGGAGTGTGTCGAGGTCTCCGTGTACGTTTCGACCGCTGAGGAATGTTCACCTGAGCATGAGCCTGAGCATGCCCATGAACATGAGCACGAACATGAACACGGGGATGAGGGGGAGGGGGTTATCCCATGAGAGAGTTACTGTCAGTAGCGAGAAGTCTCTGGGAAAGACCAGAGGTGGAGGAGGTCGTGGTGAACTTCACCTCGGCGCGGGTTACCGTGGTGATTAACCCTAGTTATATGGAGAACCTGTTGAGGGAGGCTCTCGAGGAAGCTAAATCTTCTTATGAGGGAATTGGTCATCTGAGGGAGCTCGGGGAATCCGATCTGGAAGACGGTACCTTCGAGCTAAATTTGTCCGTGGAGAGGGGGAGACTCAAGGATCTAGAGTCGCTGGCCAAAAGAAGAGGAGATGAGATAGTCGGATTGGAGATCGAGGAAGGTGAACTCAGAGCTAGGATCCTTCTCAGAAGCGCGTCTGTTGAGAGGGTCCTCAACCCCCTTATGGAAGAGCTGAAAGAACTGAAGTTCATCGTGGAGTTCGCTGGAGCTGAGTTGGAGGTCTCTAAGGCAGCCATATTCGCGCCTCCCCCCGTAGCTTCCGTGTCCAAGGTAGTCAGTAGCGCGCCTGCCTCGCTGTCCATACCGCTCAAGTACAGGGCATACTTAGATCTCTGCATGGAACTGGGTAACCATTATTTATCGGCCATCTAGCTGAATCTACGGGAGTAAAATTGTTGACCGAGGTGGCCCTTCCCCACATACTGTACTTGGCCGTGGTGTCGCTGATAGCCGTGGCCTACAGCAGGATAAGGCCCGTCGTTATACTACCAGCCCTGATGATAGGTTCCCTAGTGGGGAAGGCCCTCGGTCTTGAGATACCAACCCTCTTGGTAAATTTGAGCCCTTTCGCCCTCGCTCTGCTGGTGTTCATAGCTGGTGTCGAATTAGACGTGGATTTCATGAGGAAGGAGAAGGAGAGGCTCCTCCTCTTCATCTTCTTCGAAGCTTCCATCCTACTCACCCTTTACGGGTTCCTGAGGACGGTAATGAACCCAGCCGGCGCTCTCACGCTCACCGCCATAATGATAGCGTCAAACGAGGCTTTCGCATACGAGTACGGTAAAAGCGTCGATAGGGAGCTGGCCAACTATGGGATAGCCATCTCCATCCTAGAGGATTCCTTGGCCGTGTTTCTAGCATCGGTGGGTTACTTCACCTTAGGGCTGGAAGGGCTTTCTAGAGAAGCAGTTTACGGACTCATCGCTTGGAGCATTGTCGTACTAGCCATAACAGTGATCCTAGCGAGGTGGATAGACAGGATAGTGAGGGGGGCTGGTGAGAGCACCAAGCTGCTTACGGTTCTCCTCTACATGTTGATACTCATATCCATATCCGAGTTCCTACATTTACCTGAGGCCCTAGTTGTGTTCATCGGAGCCATATCCATGGCCATACAGGGGATGGACAAGCCTGTGTTCGAGGTGCTCGAGGGACTGATGACCTTGGCCCTCATGGGCTTCGTGATGACGCTGCCTTACGAGGTCCATGTCTTGGAGGCCACCACAGCCGAGATCTTCTGGGTCTACGCGAAGGCGGCCTCGATAGGGTTCACCCTCGCAATATTAGCCTACGTGTTCAGGGCCATCGCCCTGTTCGCGGCGAGCTTCCTCAGCGGTTTGGAGTTCATAAGGGGGATGAGGCTGAGCCTCGTTCTGGCCAATACTGGAGAGTTCGGCTTGCTAGTGCTGGCGACCCTTCTAGCTCAGGGCGTTGAACTCCCTACTGAGCTCGCCCTAGGTGCCATGTTCGCCTACGCGTTCAACCTGACCTTCCTCAACGTGATAAGCAAGAGGGTCGATACGATAGTGAATGCGATAATGCTGAAAACACCCAAGCCCCTGATGGACAGCATACTGAAGATCCACGAAGAGGTGAGCGACCTCATAAACAACCTCATAGCGGACGTGGACTTCAAGTACCACGTCTACCAGCTGGCCCTGGTAATCAGCATAACCTACGTGCTGTCCTTCCTCTTCAACCTCAGGGTGGGTTTCCATCAAGTTATACTCATAGCCCTGTTCTCCTCCATAATGGCGGCTATCTACATAATATTCCAGAGGATGGCCAGCGACATAAGGAGGATAAGCGAGTTGGGCATCTCTTCTGCATTCAGCATCCTGCTTAGAGTGCTCATACTTTACATGACAGTCCTCCCCATGCTCAGCATTGCCGATGAGTTCTTCAGGAGGGGGATCGTGCTAACGTTCTCTAATCCCCTGTCTTTCATATCGGTAATCCTGCTTTCGGTGGGAATAGTGATGGGGTCTGACAAACTCATATCGAAGTTCAGGAGTGCGGTGAGGCCCGTTGAGTGATTTTATACATCCCTACCAGCAGGATTACAGCTAGAGAGAGCGAGATCACGACAGCAAGGATCGATTCTGTCCCGGATAATAGCATTATGGGGAAGAAGCTAGCGAGATAAGGCGCGTAGACTTGTCTAGAGCGCCATACTGGATTGACGAACCAGCCAATTGCTCGAATACGCTGAGGGCCAGGGCTGACGTGACGAACCACCCTAGGAAGTTCGATAACGGGATACCAAACCATGGGCCGCCTGATTTCCATATCCATACTCCGCGATCTACCATGACTGGATCCACGGCCATGTCCAGTACCACCATGAGCAGGGAGGTGAAAACGATCCTCCAATTTCTCTTAGCTATGGGCAGGGATGCTAGGTAAGCCGTATAAAGGTAGAGGCCCCAAGCCAGCGCTATAGGAATAGGCACGCCCCATAAACTCACCCCTTCGAAGGACAGATAGCTGTATTTCCCGAAGGGAATCCCGTAATGAATTCCTATCAGCTCCATGAAGAAGCCCACGAGGCATCCAGACAGGAATAAAGCGGGCGCGCTTCTCCACTCGGATGATGCAAGGGCCAGAGAGATTATTAGGGAAATTGTCAGGGTCATGTCAGCTTCTCTCCTAGACCCCAAAAGGAACATCAGTCCATTTAACAGATATCCCAAAGTGAGAATGATTATAGATACTCTAAAGCGTCTGATGAACATCACATAAGCAGTACCTGTTCGCGGCTTATCCGCCTTTCGCTCAACCAACCATGGCCGAGACCGCGAGCGTGAGGCAGGACCTCGCAAGTTCGATGAACCCAAAGGTCCTAACCCTGACCTTGGAGGATAGCCCTGCGATCTCCTGAAGCAGCCTGCTGGATATGTCAACTAGAATTACGGTTGCAAGGGCTAGAGACGGTAAAGTGATCGAGATAAGAATTGCTCCAGCCACTATTCCCGAGAGGAGGGCCTTTAAATCATAACCTAGGACCCTTATTGACGCGTGACTAGTAGCCATGATCGAGTAGAGGGGTGGTATCATCAAATAGGCTAGATCAAGTTCACCCCCTGAGATCATCAGGATTGGTGAGTGCATTGCCACAGCTGCGGAACCCGCTATTGTAGATCCATATGTGATCTCCCTACCGGTAGAAGTGGATAGAAGAATAATCACGACGAAGGGAACCGTAATGAGACCCAAGAAGAGGACTATTGGATTTACAGGGAGCAGGGGGATATAGAAGATGAGGACCACTGACAGCTGCTTAATAAGTTTCTTGATCCTCCTGCTGGCTATTAGGTGTAGGATCTCATCTGATAAGAGGAGGAGTGCTATTGAACCAGCTAGTGACGATAGGACGAGCAGGTCCCACGTTCTAACCTTTAGGAGGGCGTAGATCAGGGTAGCCAGCCATAGAGACAGCAATCCACTTTCTTTAGGAACCCTCAGGGCCCGCATGCTCCTCACCCACATTGAATTACAATTGTTATATCACACCCGTAACTCGTTAATATAATGATGACGCACCTCCGCCTGTGAGCTCGAAGTACGCTCTAACCTTAGCTCTCCTCACGCTCGCCCTTCATGTACAGATCGGAATTTCCACTAACAAGGTGAAGAGTTTAGAGTTGGGAGTCTATGATCCATGTACCGACCCATCCTGCGATCCATCCTTGATGCTCCGAAAGCTCAAGGATGTGGGGGCCAACGCCATACTAGTTACCTTAGTTGACGGAGAGGGGTACGCCCTGTACCCATCTAACTTGCTTCCGGTAAGGGATGAAATGGTAGATATTACCCTCAGAACTATTAAGGAGGCAAAGAAACTTGGGATGAGGGTTTATGGATGGGTGAATATCCCACATGAGATGTGGTTGAAGAAGCATCCTGAGTGGATAGCCGTTCTGTCCAACGGCAGACCTTCCGATTTTTACTCCTCCGATTACTTCCACAGGATAGTCCCTCCATCGAGGATAGTGAGGGAAAGAGAATGCATTGATCTATTGAGAGGTGTGGCGAGAGAGGTGGCTGCCTTGGGTGTCGACGGCATTGACATCAACGACAACTTCCAGTTCTCCGATGTCTACTTGGAAAGAGAGGATCAATCCCTTCTGACGAGCTACGATGAGTTTACCGTGAGAGCGTTCGAGAGAGATACCGGTGTGACGGTTAAGGGGGACTCTCCGGAAGGGTGGGCGTCGTTCATCGAGGGAAACGACCAGATAAGGGGGAAATGGATGGAGTGGAGGGCCAAGCAGGTTACAGAACTGATCAGGATTATCACCTCAGCAGCCAGACAGGTGAGGCCTAGCATAGAGGTGAGACCCCACCTCCTGATATGGGATCCTTTGGAGACATATGGAATAGACTTCTCCGGTATAGCGGCAGTGACGGGGACCCTCTACGTGATGATCCCATCCAGTGAGAGCAGGTTGAGGCACTTCAAAACTGTGTGGAGGGCCCGTCAAGTAGCCAGTAAGGTGGTAGCATCCACCTATCTTTCAGACCTGCCGGAGTTGAGCGAGGAGGAGGCTAGGAAAAGGGCCCTCTGGATAGCATCCGCCGGAGCAGACGGCATATACATCTTCTGGGAGGGCGTGGGTGAGGAGAGATATGGGCTGATGAGAGTTATATTCGATGAATTCAGGAGGGCCAAGGATTACCAAGCCCCGAATTGGTTGAAGGGAGCACGTGTGGTCTCAGTATATACTGAATCTCCTGATGTCGATATCTCTATCCTGAGGGATCAGGGGGTGTCTTTGGTGGAGCTGGATGTAGGGCTCAGTTCGTGCGACATGCTGTATAGGGACTTCTCCAAGGCATTAGAGACCGTGAAAGTCATCACCAGAGAGGCCCACTCCTTGGGTATGAGGGTGGTGGTTTACGTTCCCGCTCTGGAGGTTGTTTGTGACGAGCCTATCCATAAGGAATGGGCCCAAGTTTCCTTGGATGGAAGGAGGCTGGTGATTACTGGGGAGGAGCTGGATGTGCCGTGGGTGGAGGGAGGTGAATTCGATCTTTGGATGTCCCCCCTGTCGCCTCACAGAGAGATCCTGATTGACAGGGTCAGGAAGTTGATGGAAGTGGCCGACGGTGTCTGGCTAGATGTTCCTCATCTCCCCGAGTATTTAACAGAGGAGATGAGTGGTCTGTGGCCCGACGCTTCCGATTGGGGAAAGGAAGGATTCGAAGAGGAATACTGGGTGTCTTCCCCAAGCTCCACGGATGACCCCTCGTTCCCACTGTGGTTGAGGTGGAGGCATGACATGGCGCTCGACTTCGTTCTCGCCATTGCTGAAGAGTCCTTCTCTCTCGGCAAGCCCCTCTTGGTGGGGAGTTCCGCCTGCGATGCTGGGGCCACGGAGCTGGGATTCGACCAGGTGTTCCTACGATACAATCCGATAATTGTCCTAGTCCCTGAGATTGGCCCTCCAACATGGGAGGCGGGTCTCTCCAATTCCAGCCTCTCTGAATGGGTCCACTTTTACGCAATGCTGAAGCATGCGAGAGGATCCGTCCGAGATGGTGTCATCATCCCCCTGACCTACGGGAGGGATGCTTCTGATTCCGCCAAGCAACTCGGGCTCCTACTCCCGCTGGCCAACGGCTTCTTCGAGACCAACTCTAATGGACTGATGACGGGGAGTGTGGGTGTCGAATTCAGGAAACGGGCCTTCTGGTTGGTGGAGATGCTCTCGGGGATTGAGAGGAGTACGAGGAACAGGGTTGGGGTGCTCTTCTCCTCCTTTACGAGGGACTTCGTGGACACATACATAGCGGACCCTTACGACGTAGAGGGGACAATCCACATAAGGACCTTCAGGGAGGTAGTCAGGGCCTTGGCCGAGGAACATATTCAATTCGACGTGATCCCCATTGAGATGGCCTCCCAGTCGGAGCTATCCCAGTACGATGTGCTCATCGCTCCTGAGTTGAGGGTCCTCAGTCGCGAGGCTAGGAGCATCTTGACCTCATACAGGGGCAAACTCCTAGTCGTGGGGAAGCTTGGTGTCCTTGACGAGAGTGGTGGGGATGTTAAGGAGCTGGGAGTTGGCGCGAGGATAGACATTGAATCCTTGCCCACATTCGTTCGAGCTCAAGCGGGGATCCCAAGGGGGATCCTAATGGATGGATTCGGAGATAAGTGCGAGGTGCTCTCTCTAGTGAATATTGAGGGTGTAAAGGGGAAGATAGGCGTACCAAGGGGATGGGTCCTCTACTTTGATTCGCTCACGGTGAAGCCAGCTTCCGATCATGTTGACGCTCCTGATACCTTCCTGCTCGTTTTCGTAGGAGATGAGGGTGGTTACTCCAAGCCAAAAAGGGCAGCCATCACGGCTTCCGGGGTAGATAGGTTCCTTAACGCTGATATAATATCCAAAATCGATGTCCCCTTCACCTCCTCAGGGACCGTCATAAGGCTGGGTGGGCCCGCCGTTGATCCGAGCTGGTTGAGCGGTGAGGATTTCGAATTCATTCAACGTGGTGGCGTGTTCGTGGGTATAAGGGTCGGCAATCGGACCTACACATCCAGTTTCGGAGATACAGATTACTCGTTAATAGAGAGAACGAAATGCGGTAACTTCACCTTTTACAAGGTAGCTGGCGTGACAAGATATGGAACTAGAGCGGGATTGCTCTGGTTAGTGAATAAAGGGGTCAGTAATAGATTGACTCTCCTCGAGTGGAAGGATGATGGTGATGGTACTGTGGAACTGAGTGAAATAAAGGAGGTAGTGAGGTTGGGTACAGGAGGGTGAGAACCGTCAACTCTTCCTCCTCTTTAACATCTTTGGAAGACCCAGCAACCCCTCTTTCGGCACTAAGTTCAGTACTAGGAGAATTATCAAGATTCCCAAGATACCGATGAGGATCGGATTCCCACCTAATCCATTCGAGGGAAGTCTGTAATAGATCCTGGTGTAGCCTCCCTCGGTGGTCACAGACACATCGCTAGCCGACTCGGGGAGGTGGACGGTAATCACCATGTTCTTCTTCCCGCCCAAGGGAAGGGGGAAAGTTTTGCTGAAGACCAGGGTATTTCCGGCTCTGGTTGTCAGTTTCGCATCTCCCTCTATGGAGAAAACCCACTTGTCCATTTTCTTAGCGGTCATCCCTAGTGCCACGTAGCTCGCTGTCACCCTCCTGTTGGCATCGTCGAAATTCACTGTTAGGTTCTCGAGTTCTACATCCGCCTTATCCATCTCTATAAACCTCTTGAACAGGAAGGTTAGGGGATACTGCTGCTTCAAGACAAGATAACCAGTTGCAGTGGCTTTAACCACCTCATTGACCTTGACTAGGCCGTTCTCCAGTACGGTCATGTTCAGCAGGTCATCCATCTCCACCTTTACCGGAAGCTCTATTCCCTTGACAGGTTGGCCCAAGGCTATGGGCTGGGCTTCCAACTGAGGTAGACCATACAGGAAGAGCGAAATCATGATCAGAAACAATAGCTTTAGTTTGACCCTCATACCCTCATCCCCCCGCTATCATAGGATAGAACGTGCCTATCACCCTCTCCCAGACGGTACTTGCCGTCCCATCGTCCCAGTAGCGTTTCTCCGCTTGGAAGGATAGGTGTATCCCCACTCCCTTGCAGAGGATGTATATCTCATTGCTCATCCACGGCTGGCCCTCGTATTCCCAAGCATAGGACGCCACCACGTAGGGACAGGTGCCCATCTGGCCCTGCTGCATTCCCATCCTCTGCTCTTCGTACAGGGACTCGATGTACGAGATGTAATCGCTCAAAGATCCTTGGAAGGGAGTCCACGATATATAGAGGAACATCCCCTCGTCTTCTGGGTAGGCCCAGCTTATGTAGCTCCCCTCATCGTCCGTACCGCTGTCCTCCCTCCAAGATGATGGGTAGCTTATGGAGAAGTAATTGTTGGAATAGGACCTGAGTTCTCCACCCAGCTTGTTGATAACTGCAAGTAGCTTTTGCTTGATCCCCTTCCTCTCAAGTATATCCGATGGCAAGGGAGGCAGTTCTGGTGGGGTTACTCCAGAAGCTTGCCACACCTTGATGCTTATTGGGATATAAGGCCCCTTGCTGAATTTCTGCTGCCAGTTGTACACCGCCGTTTGCACGGCTTGCTTGAATGTGGCGCCTTGATTCAGAGTTGTGGTCTCGATAGGTATCATCGCCCCGCTCTTCGGCAGCCTAACGATGGGGAAAGCATGACCTGGTACCAGCATTATGTAGACATCTGTAAGCCCCTGCGCTGCCACTAAGCTTGCGTACATTATCGCTAGATCTATGCAGGTCCCTTCTCCATCTAGGATAGTGTCCCTGGGGAATTTTACGTACTGTGCGTATTTCCCGGTCCAGAAACCCTCTGGTTCAGTTTTATAGGTCGTTCCTCTTATCAAAAGGGCCTGCCATATCCCCTGCATTGTTTTTAGTGCCCCTTCATCAGATAGAGATGCTCCTGCGCCTCCAGCTAGCTTGTTCCCCAAGTCAGAGAATTCCCTAACTACAGGATCGGTCGGAGTTACCCAAGCGGCCAAAAGAGGAGCGTTGCTGAACACATCAGGGAATGTGAGCAGGGATTCCTCGGCCGGTATTGAAGAGTATACTATGTCATGAACTCCTAGGATCTCTATATCCTTGCTCTGAACTACCTCCTCAGTCCTCCCACCCTTATCGTAAGTGACCTTTATGTACAGCTTGGTGGGGACCGGGGAAGTGAGCTCCGCCACCTTTTTCGGTAGCTTAGGGTAGTAGGCATCTACCACGGCGCCTCCTGGTGGTATCTCGTCGTATTTAATGGGAGTCGACCAAGAGGTGTACCCCTCTATGTAGTAACTCACCTTGACGTTCCTCACGGGCACATCACCCGTGTTCTTCAGAACTGTCTTGGCGACCCAGAATTTCAGGCTCGGTCTTCCATACACTTTGTAGGCCGCTGATATTATCTGCTCCTTATAATGCACCTTGATGTCCAGTTTCGGCTCTCCACCCAGTGCGGCCGAGCCAGTGAAGGTCAGGACACCGACAGCAACTATTAAGGCAATAAGAACTAGGTTAACTAGGTTTTTTCCAGAGAGCGACATAAGCACCCGGCCAATCAGGCGATCGTTTAATAAAAGTTTACGCTGTTTGATGGCGTACGTCATTATAATCATTTAAATTTTTATGGTACACGCGCGAAATTATAAAGTAGGCTCTCCCTTTTCCGCGCTTTGTAATCCGAACTCATCGATCTAGAAGCGCGGATCGAAAATTTGAGATCCTGAGCGCTGCCGTCCTGAAGTAAAAATCGTTTAATTATTTGATGAACAGCATGTGTTAGAAGCGCGATGAGAATTGCGGTTATAGGAGCCGGTATTATGGGGAGAGCAGCAGTGCTGGACCTAGCTGATGATTCAATGAGCCCGGATGTCGAGTCCGTACTAGTTGCTGATATAGACGGTGATAAGGCGCGCAGTGTCGCGGATGAGGCGAGCACTTTAACCAAGTACAAGGAGGTGAGGCATGCCAAGCTGGATGCCACGAAGCTTGATGAGGTGATATCCTCTCTCAAAGGGTTCAAGGCAGACGTGGTCATCGATGCAGCTCTCTATACAACCATACCGGTCGTCATGAGAGCTGCTTTAGAGGCGGGAGTCCACTATCTGGACTTGGGAGATGACGTAGAGACACTATTGGCCCAGAGGGAAATGGACCATCAGTTCAAGAGCAAAGGTCTAATTGCTCTATTGGAGATGGGCGGGAGCCCGGGGCTCATAAACGTGATGGCTGCTAAGGCCGTTAAGGAACTCGACAGGGTTGATACGCTTCTCTTGAGGGAGGGGTGGGTAGATCTAAACGATTACGATTCGATGGGCGTGCCGCTCCCCGTTCCATACTCCCTGGACACGATATTCGATGAAATGGATCAACCTGTAGAAGTGTGGAGGGACGGCAGTATCGAGCTGGTTGCCCCCTTCTCTGGCAGGGAGGTTATGTCCTTCCCCCCACCAGTTGGAGAGCAGGAGCTATACTATGTCGAGCATCCTGAGGTTTATTCCCTTGGCGAGACCTTCAAGAGTAAGGGATTGAGGTTAGTCGACTACAAGCTCTCCTTCCCCAGAGACCTCTTTCTGAAGTACAAGCTGCTCCACGACCTAGGATTGACGTCTGACCGACCAATAAGGTTGGGGAATGTGAGCGTGGTCCCGAGAGATATAATCAGGGAGTTGATTCTCGGCTCTTTAAGGGGGAAGAGATTCAAGCCAAACGATCATGATGTGATGTTGGTTGTTGCTAGGGGTTGGAGAGGGGGTGTTAAGGCGGAGATCTTGATGGAGGCCCTGATAAGCTGGAGTGAGAGATGGAATGTGAGCGCTCAGGCCCTGCTCGTGGGAAGTCCCGCCTCCTTGGCGGCTCAGTGGGTCGGGCTGGGGATCCTGAGCCTGCCCGGCGTTCACTATCCAGAGGAGATCATCGATCCAAGACCCTTCTTGGATGAGATGAAGAAGAGGAGGATGGAATTTCGAGAAAAAATCCTTCTCAATATCTAGGTTCCGGTGGTGATCCCACTAGATCAGTCATCAGCTTTACCGTGTTTTCTACGTCCTCGACCCGGGCGAGGCTGGAGGGCGTGTGGATATATCTAGCTGGGACCGATACTATCCCAACGGGTGTTCCCTTCCCCCCAACGCTTATGGCAGCTGCATCGGTCCCGCTCGTCGGAGAGAGCTGCAGCTGGTAGGGTATGCCGAGCTCCTCCGCCCTAGATACCATTTCCTCGAGGAGCCACCTCTGGACGATCACGGTCCTATCCATCACCCTCAGGGCTGGTCCCTTGCCCAACTCGGTGACGTACTTGTGGGCTGGGACTCCCGGTACATCGGACGCTATAGTCCCCTCGAGCACGAATGCCAGATCCGGCTGGACCCTGTTCACCGCGACCGTCGCTCCCCTCATCCCCCTCTCCTCTTGGGAGGTGAACACCCCGTAGACCGTCATATCTGGGTCATCCACCCCCTTTAGGGACTCGGCCAGTACGAGGCAACCCAGCCTGTCATCCAGTGCCTTCCCTATCAACACACCCGTGTCCTCTTGATGGATGAAGGGGACGTCGAAGGTCACGGGAGTTCCGGGCCTGACACCCAGTTCTTCCAGCTGCTCCCTGTTGGTAGCCCCAACATCGATGTAGAGGTCCTCTATCTTTGGGGGCTCCTCCTTCCCCATGTGAACAGGTAGTGTTCCTATAACTCCCCTGAGCTTCTTCCTCCCATGCACTAGCACTCTCTGAGATAGGAGCTGGGCCGGATTTAGTCCCCCCAAGTTAGTGACCCTGAGAAACCCATCGGGCTCCAAGTACCTGACCATGAGAGCCACCTCATCCATGTGGGCAGCAATCATCAGCTTCCTCTCGCTCTTACCCCTCTTCACTGCGTATAGATTCCCGAAAGGATCGGTGAACAGCTGATCGACGCTTTCCCTGAGTTCATCTATCAGGAGATCCCGAACCTCGTCCTCAAAGCCGGGAGGGCCAGCTGCGACCGACAGTTTCTCCAAAAGATCAATCCACTCCGACATCCTCATCACCTTAAAGGGTGCAGGACAGCAGACCCCCATCCACGGGTATAAGGGAGCCCGTTATGTAGCTCGCCCTCTCACTCACCAGAAAGGCGATCACATCGCCCAGCTCCTCAGGTCTGCCAAATCTGGCCAAAGGAATCTCCTTTGCCGCTTTAACCTCCATCTCCTCGAGTGACAGGCCCTTCTCAGCTGCCCTCGATCTGAGGAGATCCCGTTGCCTCTCCGTCATGAAATGACCGGGCATTACAGCATTAACGTTCACTTCGGGGGCTAGTTCCCTCGATAGGACCTTGACGAGACCAGCTAAGGAGAGCCTCACGCTGGTGGATAGGGGTATGTTCATGTTCACCTCCTTGATGGCCACTGAGGTGACCAGAACCATCCTGCCCCACCCCCTCTCCTTCATCCTGAAGCCGAACAGCCGGGCGAGCCTCACGACACTCATCACCAAGAGTTCGTAGGCGTGATACCAATCCCTGTCGTTTAGCTCGGGGAATCTGGCTATTCTTGGCCCTCCATAGCTGATCACAAGTATGTCAGCTCCACCCATCTCCTCGGATTTCCTGAAGAGGGACTCTATGTCATCCGGTTTTGTCAGGTCGGTCCTCAAGGCCTGCACCTCTCCCAGGCTAGATAGATCGCTCATAGCTCTCCTTAACCTCTCCTCCGTTCTTGAAGCAATCAGGACTCTTGCACCCTCCTTGAGTAGCGATACAGCGGCGGCCTTACCTAGGCCAGAGCTTCCTCCAGTTACAACAGCCAGCTTATCGGCCAATCCCAGTTCCATAGGCCATGGAGGACGGGATAAAAATAAAGAGTAGTAGGAGATCTCCCTTGAATCTCAGGATCTAGAGCGAACTCTCCAGAGGAGTAGAGCTATAATCATTATTGAGGTTACAAGCATCATAACCAAGAATCTCGCGTTAATCGAGGTGCTTTCGGCCACCAAAACGCCGTGGTTGTAAACCCTTAAAGTGTATGTAGGAAGCCACCCGGTATCCACCCGGACAGGGGGAACGTACCTCCTACCATCGACCTCAACCTCAAAGACCCCGTCTCCGGATATGCGAATATCTCCGAAGGGCGTAGCGGTCACGTTTAGCGGTCTCACTTCCACGATAAGGGAGACCTCTCCATAGAAACCCCTCAAGGTCACGTTGACGTCTCCCTCCACGGGGATCGGCACAAAGCTGTCAGAGCCGACTGGGATGGCTGTCCTGCCTTGGGGATGTTCCACCGTGAGCTCTCCGGACTTCAGCCAGCTGGGGACATCCCAGCTGATCAGCACACCACCGCTCTCCCCTCTGATATGCACCCTTCTGGCATCCACCACCACATGTATCCTCCCGTCTCCATCCCTAACAGCGACGATCTCCGGAATGGCATCTATCTCGTACCCCTCCATGCTCAGGGACTGAATCCTCCTCCCGTTCCTCGCGTTCAGTACTGCCAGCTCCTTCCCTTGGATCAGCACGAAGAGGTGATCACCGGACCTGTCGAGCTTGCCGGGGATGCAGCATTTGCATAGCTTGTTGGTCCAAGCCACGAAGGACTTGTCGTTTATCGCGTAGACCTCGCATCCCTTCATACACACGTAAGTGAGATCATCCGGCTCGGCATCGAAGAGCTGGGTGTTCATGTCCTTCCTCCATACTATAGAGCCGAAGGCATTCACGACGAGGAGCTCATCGCCGGATATTACCGAGAGTCTTGAGCCATCGTCGGACCATCTTATCGTGCCTCTCACCCTTAACCTCCTCTTCTCCCCACCCGAGATCAGCAGCAGGCCTTTGGAATCCACTATAGCGATCTTATCCCTGGAATAGGGATAGAAGGAGCATCTCTCGCATCCCATTACTCTCTCGAGGCCCTTAGCGGTGACTAGGTATAGAGCATTCCCTTCCTGAAGGAACACATCCCTCCCGGCTACGAGCTTTCCCTCACCCACCCTTATCGCCAGCCTCCCACGATCGCTCGTGATCACGAGAGTTCCGTTCTCACTAAGATATGCCATCAGTTCGCTGGATATCGCGACCTGTTTGGCCGAGGCGTCCTCGACCCACACCTCTATCAGGGGTAGAGCACCGCCGTGCAGCATCGGCAAGATGGTGAACGCAGCTAGGAGCAACAGGAGGGGGAGACCCTTCATCGCGCCCTCCGTCTGCGTAACTTTATAATGTTGAATCTATAACAATAGTTCTATAGGTGAAGGTAAAATAAGTCGCATTCGGTTAGACGGGAAGGTGTTCTGAAATGCTGAGACTTGAAGGGCTCAGGGTCCGCGTGGAGGACAGGGAGATAATCAAGGGGGCTGATCTGGAGGTTCAAGGGGGACAGGTTCATCTGATCATTGGCCCCAATGGGTCCGGGAAGTCCACCTTAGCCCTCGCTGTGGCGGGCCATCCGGCCTACGAGGTGGTGGGAGGGAAGATCCTCTTCGAGGGTAGGGACATCACATCACTCCCTCCAGACGAGAGAGCTAAGAGAGGTATCTTTCTAGCATTTCAGAATCCCGTGGAGATAGAGGGTCTAAAAATGGTCGATTACCTGGCGAAGCTCATCGAGAAGAGGACTGGAGAAAAGCCCCTGACCCCGCTGAGGGAGCATATGGTTGAGTTCGTGGTGGAGAAGATCGGACCCTACCTAGAGGCCCTCGGATTCAGTGAGGAATTCTTGGATAGGGAGATAAACGTGGGCTTCTCTGGAGGGGAGAAGAAGAAGTTTGAGATTCTGCAGATGTTCGCCCTCAGGCCCAAGCTTGCCATACTGGACGAGCCTGACTCGGGGGTTGATGTGGACTCCCTGAATGTCATTGGGAGGCTGCTCCATAGGGCACTGCAGGAGGGTATCACCCTCTTGCTCATAACCCACACGGGAGGACTGTACAGGCACTTGAAGGTGGACAGAGTCCATGTGATGTACGACGGTAGGATCGTGGCCAGTGGCGGAGGCGACCTCTTTGAGAGGATTCAGGAGAGCGGGTTCGAGGTGGTGATTAGGTGAGCCTGACGGAGGAGTTTCTGGTAAGTAAGGCTAGGCAGATATCCAAGGAGCTGGGGGAGCCTGACTGGTTGAGGGAGATGAGGGAGAGGTCGGCGAGGCTCTTCTTCAAGCTAGACATGCCAGAACACGCCAGACACGTGAAGGTGGATTTCGAGTCCTTGGAATACTTCTCCCCGGCGGAGAAGGCGGAGAAGCTGGAGGAGCTGCCGCAGGAGATCAGGGAGACTTTGGAGGCTCTGGGCATACCAGAGGAGGAAATGGAGATGTTGGCGGGGATGCAGGTTCAGGTGGACTCCTCCATCGTGTACCAGACTTTCTCCGATCAGCTAAAGTCCCTCGGTGTTATAGCCATGCCCATAGACAGGGCCATAAGGGAGCACGAGGATCTGGTGAGGAGTTACTTCGCCAGACTGGCTGGCCCTGAGGAGAACAAAATACTGGCCCTACACTACGCCCTCTGGGCCGGTGGCACATTCATATACGTGCCCGAGGGGGTTGAGGTCCCGTTTCCCGTAAGCGCCCTCTTCGTGATGAGGTCCCTTCCCATCGCCCAGGCCGATCACACGATTGTCGTGGCTGAGGAGGGAGCCAAGGTTCACTACATCGAGGGGTGCTCCGCCCCCTCCTACATAAGGGAGGCCCTGCATTACGGCGTTACTGAGGTCTGGGCCTATCCCGGCGCAGAGGTGAGGATAACGACCATGCAGAACTGGGCGAACCATGTGATCAACCTCCCCACTAAGAGGGGCGTTGCCATGAGCCGTGCGAAGATAGAGTGGGTTGAGTCGCTGATGGGGAGCAAGCACACTGCAGTAAGGCCGGTCATACACTTGAGGGGAGAGGGATCATCGGCTAGGAACGTCGGTCTCTCCTTCGTAAAGGGGGAGGAGAGGCACGATGCCGGTGTGGTGATAAGGCATCTAGCTCCAAACACCAAGAGTCAGGTCATTAGTAAAAGCGTGGCCAAGGACAGGGGCTCCACCAACTTCTATGGGAAGGTGGAGATCGTTCAGGGTGCCAAAGGATCCAGCGGATTTGTTCAATGCGACTCCCTGCTCCTGTCACCGGAAGCCTCGAGCGAGACTATACCGGCGTTGAGGAGCGATGAAATAGACTCCGAACTGGGCCACGAGGCCTACGTGGGGAAGGTGGCGGAGGACAAGCTCTTCTATCTGATGAGCAGGGGGCTCAACGAGGAGGAGGCCATCACCATGATAGTGCTGGGATTCTTCGAGCCCGTGGTGAGGGACATACCGTTCGAGTACGCCAATGAGATAAAGAGGCTCATCGAGCTGAGCATAAAGGGGATGTAGCCAAGCGACGCGTAAAGCTCTTTAAGTCGTGGCGGAGATGTGGTGGGATGAGATACGCAGCCGTCATTCTAATCGCTCTGCTTGCGCTACCAATGGCCTTGGCCTTCAACCAAGCGGTCGGTGGGAAGGCCCCTAAGGTGGCCATAATCAGCAACTATGCCGATATGCCCACCGCCCAGTTCATAGGGGAGATACTCACCAATTCGAGCGTGGAATACGAGATAATGGGGCCTAGCGACTTCAAAGAGGCACTGAAGAACTACGAGGTCATCCTGATCCTCGGCGGTCCCAAGGCGTACGATGGAGTCGGAAACATCTCCTCCAGCTATATACCCCCGCAGAACGCGACTGCCCTCATACAGGAACCTAGGACATTCTTAGTGTCCGTCTTTAAAGGTGGGAGGGACATCGTCGTTCTCGCCGGTCACACTAGGAAGGAGACCCTTGAGGCCTCGGCCTTCTTCTTCAAGGACCGAACCCTCCTAGGGATAACTCGCTTATGGATGAAGGCTGGCTACGGGATCGCTCTTAGCAATGGCTCTTTCGCTATATACTACGTCGAGAGGTATAACTACAACAAAGAGAAGAGGATATACCAGCCCATCCCTTGGGGAACTGATGAGTGGAGGGTATTAGGCCGAGTCGAGGAGAACGGAACCACCCTCTATAATGTGACTAGGACGAGGACCTACATGTATTTAGGCGTCAACTACACCACGGTGGAGGTCAACCTGCTCGATCACTTGGGAAGGCCTCATTTCTGCAGAACCGTTCAATTTATAGACGACAAAGTTAATGCGAGTATCGAGAAATGTCCTGAGCCAGGGAGAGCCAACCCTAAGGAGCCCTTAGTCTTTATTGCATTCAAGATGGAGTCGGTGGATAACAGGACCACTTGGAGGATCGGGGGTAAGGATATTCCTAGATCTATCGTCCATCCTGTAGGGAAGAGGTACGTGAAGGGCACTCTGGTCATAAAGTACGCGCTGAAGTATCCAGACTGGAAAATGGCCGTATCCGGGTTCACGGTAGAGTATGTGAATCCTGCGATACCGTTTGGTGGAGTGGTAGTGAGCGTAGATAACGAGATAATTGAGGGAGAGCCTGTAACTAGAGAGGTGGAGAAGCTCTACGCCTTCAGGCCCTGATCCCTCTCCCTATACTTCCTCTGGTTTGTGTCCGCTCTACGGCCCTTTTGACGGGGTTGGGTGATGCGACCTAATTCACAAAGTTATTAGGTGGGCATTTCACAACCTTCCGGTATGGAAGCGAGGGCCGTATCCAAGCTATCCAGCAGGATCTCTGACTATGTATGCCTGACTAAGCCCAAACAGACGTTTCTCTTGTTGCTGACCTCCGTATTCACTTACATAGGCGCTGGAGGCTACAGACTAGATATACTCACGCTTCTCACGGCAGCCATGGTCCTATCGATCTCCGGGACGACGGCTGTGAACATGGCCTTGGATGCGGACATAGACTCCATGATGGGGAGGACTAAGCAGCGACCCATCCCGGCTGGTAGGGTCGGCAGGGGCGAAGCACTGTCCTTCGGCATACTCTTGTTCCTGCTTGGAGTGGCCGTTGCGTATCTGATCAATGTCTGGACAGCCTTCTCCACCTCCCTAGGAGTCATGTTCGATCTCATCGTGTACACTCTCTGGACCAAGAGGAGGACGCCCCTATCCATAGTATTCGGTGGAGTAGCCGGTGCCGCTCCCTCTCTAGCTGGTTGGGCCGCAGCCAGAGGAATGCTGGAGCTTCCGGCTTTACTCATAGCCCTGATCACCATAACTTGGATCCCGGCACATATATGGTACATAGCCATCTATCACGTTGAGGACTACCGGGCAGCCGGAGTTCCCATGCTTCCAGTTGTGGTAGGAGTAGAGAGGACGGCTAAAATCATCGTGGCATCAGTGGTCGTCATGTTGGCCAGCGAACTGGCTCTCTTCATAGTGGGACCGTTCAGTCCGGCCTTCCTGATCATTTCCCTGCCCTCCACCCTACTGCTTCTGTACAGGTCCATCCTCTATGCCAAGAACCCGGTGATAGAGGGGGCCAAGAGAATGTACAAAACAGCCAGCCCTGTTGAGGGCATGGCGTTCCTAGGTATCGCCGTTGATGGCTTGTTCAGGATCCTCCTGTAATTTCTAGGGATCCTCAAACCTTTTATTCCTCCATAGGCCGTGATCAGCATGAGTTCAGAGGTTGAAGTAGAGGGGGAGCTCGTATTCAAGGATGAAGATCAGCTTAGGTCCTTTTTAGAGAGATTAGGTGCATCTATAGAGGAAGTAAAGGAGGGAAAGCTGGATCTGGATTTAGATGGATTCATGGTTGAGGGAGTGAAGACAGAGGATGGAAGATACCACCTCAAGTTCAGGGGGAGGGTGGACTGGCCCTCCAAGCTCGCCCCCCAAGGGGAGAACCCCCTAGACTGGCTCAAGACCCAAGTCTCTGGATTAGTTTGGGACGTTGGGGAACTCAAGACCCTAGAGATCTTCAGGTCATCTGACGATGTGAGGTTCGCCTTCTACTCGGATGAGGAGTTAGAGAGGAAGAAGGATGAGTATAACAGGTGGTGGATGGACTCCGCTAGCAACATTGTTGGTCTCTTCTGATCCGGCAATTCTCGAATCAAAAAGGACCCTCCCACCCCGACCATATGTTTTTATATATCACCCAGCGACGGAATAGCTTGGAATGGTTGCGTTCGACGAGAGATTGAGGGATCCCGTAACCGGCCTCCCGATCGAGCTTTTCTCTTGGGAGGAGGTCGAGAAGGAACTCAGACCCGTGAGAATAAGGACTGAGAGAAGGAGGGGAAGGGACGTCACCATAATCGAGAACCTACCTTTCTCCAAGGAGACCATGAAATCTTTCCTGAAGGAAATGAAGCGAATACTGGCGTGCGGCGGCACCTATAAGGATGGATACGTGCTGCTGCAGGGAGATCACAGGTACAAGGTGGCCAAGCTACTGAAGGAGAAGTGGGGGATACCTGAGGAACAGATAGAAGTGGAGTGAGACCTGCTTCGATCGATCCCGTGCGAAAGGGAGCCAAAGGACTCCCTCATTTTTGCAATAGCCAGTGCAGGATCGCTCTAGAAGGGAACAGAGGAAAAGGAGAATAGGGGAGGTTAAAAAGAGGTCACGGCGGGAAGAAAGCCACGAAAGTCAGAGCGACTATCGTGACTAGCTTGACGAATATGTGCAGCGACGGGCCAGCAGTATCCTTGAGCGGATCTCCCACTGTATCTCCGACCACAGCGGCCTTGTGAGCATCGGATCCCTTTCCTCCGAATAACCCTGATTCTATCAGCTTCTTTGCATTGTCCAAGGCTCCTCCGGCGTTTATCATGAAGATCGCTAGAAGTCCTCCTGCTATCGTCGCTCCAACGACGAAAGAACCTAACGGCTTCCTTCCGAAGAGGAGACCTATTACTATGGGAGCCAAGAATGTTATCAGTGTCGGGAAGATCATCTCCTTCAGTGCGTGCTTGGTGGATATGTCCACGGCCCTAGCATAGTCGGGCTTGGCCTTACCCTCCAGCAATCCGGGTATCTCCCTGAACTGCCTCCTGACCTCATCGACCATCTTATTAGCGGTCTTACCAACGGCCTGCATAGCCAGTGCGGAGAAGAGGTAGGCCAGCGTAGATCCAAGGATCACACCTACAAGTATGAGGGGATCCGCGAGCTCAACGCCGGTCTTAGCTGCGTTTATCACTTTATCGTGGAAGAGGTACGTCTTGAGTCCGGCAGCCGTTAGGTAGGCAGCAAACAGTACGAACGCGGAGAGAAGAGCACATGCCATCGCGTATCCCTTGGTTATGGCCTTAGTGGTGTTACCGACGGCATCCAGTAGGTCCAATCCCTCTCTTACCTCTTTGCTCAGACCTGACATCTCTGCTATTCCCGCAGCGTTATCAGAGATGGGCCCGAAGGTGTCAGCCGCCATTATTATCCCGGTGGTGGAGAGTATGCCGGCAGTGGCTGCTGCTATACCGTACAGTCCATCTATCACGAAGGCTAGGGATACAACAGCGCCTATCACTATCAGGGGTAGGAATGCGCTCTCCAGACCCACTGCAAGTCCAGCTATCACGTCCAAGGCTGGACCGAACTTGGCAGACTCCGCTATATATTTGACCGGTCTATATTCGGTTCCCGTGTAGTACTGGATCAGCACGCCCACCACCAAGCTGGCCACCAAGCCCAGTACTGCCGCGTAGAATACCTCTATCCTGCCCAAGTAGTTCACGGCCAGTACGTAGAAGAATAGGAGGTTAAGTACGCCGGCCACGAGTAGAGAGAAGTTTATGGCGGTTATCGGGTTCTTCACATTCTCCCTTATGAGGAATATCGCCACTATGGTTGAGATGACCCCCAAGGATTCCGCCAGCAGGGGGAACATTATCCCCTTGAACCCGTATAGGGCGTAGAAAGCCACTCCCAAGATCATCATGCCGATTATGTTGTCGGAGAAGGACTCGAAGAGATCCGCACCTCTGCCGGCGCAGTCTCCCACGTTGTCACCCACCTGATCCGCGATGACGGCCGGGTTCCTAGGATCGTCCTCCGGAATCCCGGCCTCGACCTTGCCCACCAAGTCAGCAGCTATGTCGGCGGCCTTGGTGTAGATACCTCCCCCCAGTTGCGCGAACAGGGCGGCCAAACTGGCTCCCATGCCGAAGGGAACTATCGTGTGGAGGGCCGCTTCCAGCTGCTCGGGAGCTGTGGTGGGGAAGAAGGCCCTTATCGCCAAGTAGAGGAGGCCTATTCCAAGGACGCTCAGACTCACCACGGACAGTCCCATGATTGAGCCGCCCCAGAAGGCTATCTTCAGCGCTTTCTTGGGGGATGTCCTCGCTGCATTCGTGGTCCTCACGTTAGCCCTCACCGCAGCGTTCATCCCTATGTACGCGGCTATGAGGGAGAGCACTGCTCCAGCTATGAACGAGGCCGCGGGTACTGCTCCCTGCAAAATTCCCAAGATGGCAGCTATTATCACTATGAACACTATTATCGTGTAGAACTGCCTCTTAAGGTAGGCGTTCGCACCCTCCTGTATGTAGGAAGCTAGGGCAACCATCTCAGGGGTTCCCGGATCCTCTTTCGTGACTAGATAGTAAATCAAGGCAACAAAGACCATTCCCACTATGCCTATGACGGAGGGGACGAGTTCTACGACCTCCACTTGATCACCTCCGTTGAGCATCACAAATTCGTTGGAAGATTTTGAGGTTCCCTCGAATGGAACTTAAAAAGATACTTCAGAGATGCGAGGCACTCCATCGACAATCTGGCATATTTAGTGGATGGTAACACCCTGATCTCCAAGTGCTACTGGAATCCACGGGTCTCAGCGTCCATCCCCTCCAGTTTATCTCCTCTAGAGAGAGAATATCAGAGTCATGCGTGTATATGACCGGTATGCGATTGGAAATGAAATTGGCCAAGATGAGCGAGTCTCTACCCCCCAGTCCATACTTGACAGCTAACCTCAAACCTATTGAAGTAATTTCCTTTGTTTGATTCAGGAATTTCACGTATGGATGCTTTAGCAGTAGGCCGAGCCTCCTAGAGGCCTCCCTTGGAACCCATTTCTGACCGAAGACTAAGGCATGATAAGTCTCGTGAATCACCGTAGGGTTCACAGCTACTAGATTATCTGGAGAGAGATTCAGCAGCAGGTCCTTAACGAAACTATGCTCGGGATATGCGGGATCTAGGGAGTAGCATAGGATGTTCGAATCCAGCCCCACGATCACTCGCTCACCCATATACCCTTAATCTTGGAGGGTGGCCAGTTCTCGGGTTTTCCCTCACGTGGAGGCTCCGATGAAATCACCTCTTTGAACTCTTCTAAGAAGGATCCCTTACCCTTCCTGAGGATGTACCCTTCATCCGTTTTCTCGATCACAATAACATCTCCCAGCTCCTCTCTGACTTCCTTGGGGAGGAGGATCCTCCCTTTGGAGTCCACCCTTACCTCCACCTTCATCCCACTGTGCTAGGTGGGAAAGATAGATAAAGTTTCTCGGGAGTCAGCAGGGCTCTATCGTGCTTGGAGGTTTGGTCGTGATCGCGTAAGTCACCATGGTGACTTCCGATATCTCCGAGGTTATCCTCCTAGCTATCTCGTTTAAAACATCGGGAGGCAACTTCAGCCAGTCAGCGGTCATCGCGTCCTCGCTCTCCACGATTCTCACTGTGACGATGTAACCCTCTACCCTAGCGTCTCCCTTCACCCCAACCCACCTATCATCTCCTACTACAGCGAACGCCTGCCAGGCCTTTGAGTAGAGCTCCCTCTCCCTCAAGACATCCTCCACTATGACTGAAGCCTCCCTAACAACCCTCAACTTGTCCTCGGTCACCTCGCCAATTATTCTTACCCCCAAACCTGGTCCGGGGAACGGATGCCTCTCGGCGATCCAATCAGGTAATCCAAGGTGCCTAGAGAGAGATCGAACCTCGTCCTTGTAGAGGTACCTCAGGGGTTCCACCACCTTAGCTTCGAGCCACTCCGGTAGGGCTGCAACGTTATGATGGCTCTTTATCCTATCAGCTCCTACCTCTCCACCGCTCTCTATGACGTCGGGATAGAGGGTCCCCTGCACCAAGCAATCAAATCTCCTACCCTCAAGCGCCCTAGAGAAGACCTCCACGAATTTCTCCCCGATTATCCTCCTCTTCGTCTCGCAGTCCTCTACACCCCTCAGGGCAGAGAGGAACTCTTGGGATGCATCCACGTATATAGGATTTATTCCAAGATCCCTTAGCAGGTTGAGGACCTCTTTCTCCTCGTTTTTCCGCAAAAGCCCGTGATTCACGAATATGGAGGTCAGACGATCACCTGCTATTCTACTGACTAGTACCGTGGCCACGGTGGAGTCAACCCCACCGCTCACGGCAGAGAGAATGTTATTACAATCAGCTAGCTCTCTCCTCAGGTACTCATCTATCAGCTGAATCATCCTCTCGGGACTCCAGTTCTTCTCGGCCCTCGACATTGCCGCGAAGTTCTCGAGGAGGAGTTTACCCTTGGGAGTGTGCTTGACCTCCGGGTGAAACTGGACCCCATATATGGGCTTTTCCTCGTGCCTGAAGGCCGCCACGTATCCGTTCTCAGACAATGCGGTCACCACAAATCCCTCAGGAACTCTAGCAACGTGATCAGAGTGACTCATCCAGACAAGCTCCTCCTCTCCCCAGCCAGCGAACAGCCCTCCCCTCTCCAGAACCTTCACCTTGGTGGGGCCGTACTCGCCCGTGGAGCGCCTCACTTCTCCCCCCATCATGTGGGCTATCAGCTGGAACCCGTAGCATATCCCTAAGACCGGGATATCCATCTCCAAGACCCAGCTCCCTATCCTAGGAGCTGAAGGCCCGTAAACGCTGCTAGGACCCCCTGACAGGATGAGAGCCTTTGGTTTCTTCTCCTCTATGGTGGATGGGGAGATCTCCGTGTAGGGAATTATCTCGGCGTAGACGCCTATGTCCCTTATCCTCCGGGTGATTAGGTGGGCGTACTGCCCACCGAAGTTCACCACCAGAATCATCAGGCACCCGGACCCGCTACCTTGATCTTCACCCTGACGGAGCCGCCCTTGAATCCCATTAAAGTCTCCACATCATCACCTACAGCGTCCATGGTCTTCAGGAAGTCCTCGATCCGGAAGCCCATGCTGGTCTGCCTCAGTGACTTTGTCACCTCCCCGTTCTCTATGAGGAAGGCCGTCTCCGCCATCCCGCTGAACTCCCCGGTGGACAGGTTGGGAGTGTCCATGGTGTAGACCACTAGTACCCCTCTCTTTACGTCAAGCAACTCATCCTTCTTCATCTGCAGGGACGGGGCCTCGATACTTACCGTGTGGGATGAGATCGCCGGTGGCCTAGTGTGATCTCTGGAAGCGTTGCCCGTGCTCTCCACACCCTCCTTCATAGCTGTGTACCAGTTGTGTATCGGCGACTTGAAGACACCATTCTCTATGACGTAAGTCCTTCCGGTGGGGATCCCCTCCGCGTCGAAGCTCGAGCTGCCGGGGAGCCAAGGGATGCGCCCGTCGTCGACTATGCTTACCTCCTCCCTTGCTATCTGATCTCCTATCCTGTTGGTTAAGAAGCTCCTGCCGTACTGCAGGTTCTCGGCGTTAGCCGCCTGACCCACCAAGAAGGGGATCAGGGTGAACTGGGCCTTTGGCTGGAATACCACAGGCAGCTCCTCCACTCCTATGGTGGTGGCATCCAGAGTCCTGATGGCCAGATCTCCGGCCTCCGTACCCACCTTCTCGGGATCGAACATGTCCAACCTCCTTCCATCGGCGAAGCCGAAGCCTGATCCCCTCCTATCACCGTCCTTGCTGGCTGCTTCGATGTAGGCGGTTAGGTATGTCCTCTCCTCGGAGACATCGATGCCCTTGGAGCTGAACACCGCCACCTTGGAGAAGGACACCTCCAGTTTGCCGGAGACTGAGATCACCTTGTCCGAGAGACGAGCTGACTCCACAGCCGCGAGGAACAGGTCAGCGGCGTCGTTCAGATCCAAGTCCCTGAGCTTCGGATCCATGATCTCGCTGAGGTAGTCCACCTTCCTGGCATCTGGGAGTCCCCTGAAATCCGGATCCTCTGGAGCTGCTTTAGCGCTCTCGGCCGCCTCCCTCCCAACCTCCCCGCCTGAAGCGGGGTTCGTGGCGAATGCAAAGCCCAGCTTCTGCCCCATGGCTGCCCTCACTCCTAGACCCACCATCCTGACCGAACTGGCCGTCTTGACCTTCCCCTTTTCCACGTGTATGGAGATCTCGCGAGTAAAGAGCTCGAAAGCCTCCGCCTCCTCAGCTCCGGAGGAGAGAGCGGCCTTAACTGCTTCTTCCCTCAGCATCTTACCTCCCCCCGAACACCAGGTTGCTCACCCTAACATGGGGCGCTCCAGTGGTTACGGGAACCCACTGGCCCATCTTCCCGCACATCCCTGGATCGTGAGATAAGTCCTTCCCGACCGCATCTATGTTGTTCAGGACCTCGAGGGTCATACCGGTTATGGCCACCTCCCTCAACCTCTGCTTGAGCTCTCCGTTCTCAATCAGCCAGCCTCCCTCGGCCTTGAACATGAACTGTCCCTTAGCCGGATCGGTGTATCCGTAAAGGGACCCGAACGCGTATATTCCTTGCTTCATATCGGACACCATCTCCTCGAACGTCCAATCCCCCCTGTCTATGAACGTGTTGGACATCCTCACAATAGGTGGATTGCTGTAATCCATCGAGCGAGCGTTTCCGGTAGGTTCGAGCCCGAGCTTGGAAGCGGTCTCCAAGTTGGTCATGTAGCCGGAAAGTATGCCTCCCTTGACTATGTACTTGCGCCTGGACTCGGTCCCCTCGTCATCGTACCTGTAGAACCCGTATAACCCTTCTATGGTGGGATCGTCGACGACGCTGACCACCTCGGAGCCCACCCTTTCACCCAGCTTTCCTGTGAGGATGCTCTCGTTGTTAACTACCGCGTCTCCCTCGGCCGCGTGACCGAAAGCCTCGTGTATGAACACACCAGCCAGCTTCGGATCCAGTATCGCGGGATGGGGCCCAGGAGGGGCTGGTTTGGCCGATAGAGCTTCCACGGCCCTTTTGGCTGCCTCCTCCGCGATCCCAGTCCCCTCAATCACCTCCAGTCCTCCTATCCCTCCCCTCGATTCGAACGCGCTTTCCGTCACTCCCGCCTCGTGAGCAAATATGTAGGCGGCCAGCCTGACCCTAGGCAGTGTCTGCCTGATGTCAGTTCCCAAGGAGTTGATTACTCTGGTCTCCCTGAGCGTGTCTCCCATCATTATGTTCCTGTTGGTCACCTTATCAATTGATTTGGCGAGTCGATCCTGCTCATCGACTATCCCTATCTTCTCCTCTATCGGAATCTGCCACGCGGGCTTCCTCCCTTTAACCTCGTAGCTTCCCTTGAAGGAGGGCCAATTCACTTCTATCGGCTCTGCCCACCTAGATGAGAGTTTAGCTAGGCTCACTGCATCTTTAACCGCGTCGGCTATCTCATTAGGGGAGTTAGCTATGCCGAAGCCCCATCCACCTCTGTATAGGGCCCGGACACTTATCCTGAACTCCCTTCCCCTAGTCAACTCCCTCACTACTCCATCGATCATCCTGATCATGGTCATGTAGGTTCTCTCTTCCCTGACCTCGATGAAGTCAGCCCCTTCATCGAGACCTAGGGATACTGCGTCCTCCAAATCCATACGGAATTTTAATGGAGAGACCGATATAACCCTGATGATATGTCCCGAGGGGTGCCACCTCTGCTGCCTTGAGACCGAGATGATCCTCACTGAAAGCGACATAAGGAGACTTGAGTCCCTAGGATATAGAAGAGGGGATTTCTCCGAGCTTAGAGGAGGATTCATCAGGCTCAAGAACGTTGATGGAAAGTGCTACTTCCTAAAGAACGGGATGTGTTCCGTCTACGAGCATAGGCCTCTGGGATGCAGGGCCTATCCCGTGATCTACGATCTCGACGCTGGGAAGTGCGTACTGGATGAGTACTGTCCTGCCACTCATACTGTGAGCGAGCAGGAGTTCAGGGAAAAGTGCAATCTAGCTGTTAAGGTGGTTGGGGAGTTAGGGCTCATCTAGAGTGCATGCACTTAATATTGAGCACCAAGGGTGTCTCCTAAATGCAAGATGAACTGAGGAGGGTGTGTGAAAGGTCCGTCGTCCGCTGGAGAGGTACGCAGATGGCTGCCGACTTCAGGTACGAGGTGGAGTGGGTGGATGGCCGAAAGGTAGGGAGCTTCTTCGCTAGCCCAAATATGATCGAGGAGGCAGTAATAGGTTACTTGCTGATGAAGGGGATTACAAGGGATGTCAGGGTGGAGGAAATAAGACTGAGCGACCTAGAGTATCTGCTGAGGATCACTGACGAGGGGGAATTGAGTCCCCCTAGATGGAGGGACGAGCCAGTCGAATGGAGCACGATCCTGAGCCTGATGTCCGATGCATCCAAATCCATTCCCAAGAGCATATGCCCCTTCGCCTTTCACGTCACCGGGCTATACGCCCTAAAGGGATCCTCCGTAGTTCAAAAGATGCTGCTTGTCGATATAAGTAGGCACACCGCTGCGATGAAGATTGCTGGTTGGATAATGAAGCGCAGTGACGATCTCAAGGAGCTTACACCAGTTATGATTAGCACCGGGAGGATCTCGGGCGACATCATAAAGCTCCTGTCTCTGACGGGGATAAGGATCGTTGCTAGCATGAGGCACGTTTTAGTTAGTGGAGCGGCATCAGCAGATCAGAGGGGGATAACCCTCATATCAAAAGACTTCACTAGGGAGTTGAAAGTCTTCACTTATCCGGAGAGGGTGAGGGGAGGTCCCATGGTGTCCAAGGGGGGACCCCTAGTGAGATGGCATGGGAAGGAGGCAGACAGCCCTCTCTGCTGACCTCAGCTCTTTATGTCACCTTCCTCGTCTTCTGATGATCTCTCCTTGCTGAGCTTGGAGGCCAGCTCATCTAGTTCAAAGGTCCATACTGGATAGAGTTCCCTAGGAACGTTCTTACCAGCTAGTTCCTCGTCGACCACCTTCCAGTATTCTCCGCAACTTTCGCATACGTAAAGGCGGAACTTATTGTCGTTTAGAGAGTAGAAACCCAACTTCTTCTCATCTTCGTTACCACAGAAGGGACATTTCAACCTGAGGAAGGGCCACTCCATCCCGCATATCTCGCATTTGAGGTGTAGCTTCCTACCCTCCCCTTCCATGAATCCGGTCCTCGTGTAGCTTCCGCAGACCGGACAATAGCCTCTCAACCAGTTGTTAGCATCTATCTTCCTTTCGGCGATCCTCCTCAGGGCAATGAGGAGGGGCTGTATTGTCCATAGGGCAATTGCGTTCACTAAGTCCAAGTCCACATCAAGTCCGGCAGCCACCCCCCTAGCGTAATTCGGATCCCCTTTTAGGGAGTAGGTGGCTAGGTCGCGTATACTAAAGGAACCACCTTCCGACGCCTCTAATAGCTTATTTAGATCTTCCGTTAGCTCCTCCCGGTGATCTCTCACTATTGATACAACTGATTCGAGTATCCTTTGCCATATCCCTGCGGATACGGGTATTGTACCGAGTAAATTCAGGAGCGGAGATCCCTCCTCGCTGACCCTCTTGGCGAGCTCTTCAATAAGCTCCCTTCTATCCTCCAGCTCCAATACAACCTCATCGGATAACTCGTTCAATAGAGAGATCATATCAGCGTAGAATAGGAGGGAAGGCCTCAGCTCGGGGGTTTCAATCGAAATCAGGTCCACTGCCCGCTTGAACTTGCTCGACGCGTCCGACACTATGAACTCACCTATCCGAGAGACATCGGAGGGCATAAAAAAGTGGGGTGGGGATCAGCCTTCCTTCTCGATCTTCTCGTGCCACTTGGGATGGTGCTCCTTAACGTACTCCTCAGTCAATCTACCCGTTCTGAACATGGCCCTGACGAAAGGCCTATGTTCTGGAATCAACAGGGCCATGTACACGTGAATTATGAGGCCTATGGCTGCTATGAAGAACCCTATATCGTGGAGGAGATGGGCCACCTCCCAAGCGCTGGGCGGGAAGAGGTCCCTCAGCCACATCACGGTTCCAGTTACGTACATTATCACCATCCCTACTATTACGGTCCAGATCCATCCCTTCTGTCCCACATTATACTTGGGGAATGTCACCTTCTTCCTGTGCACGTAGAAATCTATCATGTCCTCGAAACCTTTCTTGAAGCAGGAAAAGCTCCAGCATTCGGGCCATATCTCCATACGCCTGAGCTCTCCCAGCATTTTGAGGAGGAAAGGTACCAGCACTAGAGCCAGCCCTATGGCCGAGATCCTGTGTATGAACCTGGCCACCTGTATGCCGAGGCTGTAGGGATCGTAGCTCCCTATCACAGTGGAAAGCGGATAGCCGAAGACGAAAGCAAGCCAGCCGAACCACTCTCTGCTAATTAAGGGTAAGCCTGTGATGAGGAAGAACAGGGTGAAGTGTATCAGATGCTTGTGTACCCATATCTGGGCCTCGCTGAACGCCTTCACTGCCTCGCACTTGCTCCTCCACTCCGCAAGGCTCACATACTCCTCGGCCATTCACTCACCTCCCTTCTCACCTTCAGATTCGGACTTCTCCTCGATCCTCTTGGTCCTCCAGTAGATGAAGTGGCCGGCTGCGGCCAGTAAAGTGAGACCAATAAGGCCCCAGCCGACAGGTTCTACCACGTTGGTTCCGACCTGTACTGACGCCTTTCTCGGATCCTTCTTCAGCCTCTCACCGAAGTACTTGGGGTCGGTCAGCTTGCCCTTGAATTTCCTAGTGACGTAGATGTAGTGGGTCCTACCCACGTAGTCGTTGACCGAGTCACCATACACCTCAAAGCCCTGAGACCTGTACCTGTTGACCAGTTCATCGTAATCGCCGAATACCAAGGCATCAGTGGGGCATGCAGCGACGCAAGCGGGCTCCAAGCCGTTCTGTATCCTGTCTATGCAGAAAGTACACTTGTACACCTTCTCACTACTCTCATCGTACTTGGGGACATCGTAGGGACATGCCTCTATGCAGAACCTGCATCCGGTACACTTGTCCTCTCTTATTACGACAGCCCCCTCCGGATGGATCTCTATGGCATTTACTGGACAAGCTTTAGCGCAGGGGGCCTCGCTGCAGTGCATGCATTGCCTCTTGAGGAATAGCCAGTGGAATTCATCTCCCTCCACTACCTCCTTAGCCTCCATCACCATCCAGACGTTAGGCAGAAGATCTGGGGGATTCGTCAATGTAGGGGAAAATTCAGTTACTTGGGGTCTAGTGTTGTTCCACACGTGGCAGGCAACCTGACATGCCCTGCAGAAGATACAGTTATCCACATTGAAGGCTATTGCCATCTCTCCCATAACATCACCCCCATCACGGCCTTATCCCCGGTAAATTCTCCTCCTTTGCCCTGTAGTCGTATTTCTCGATGGGAGCCTTCCTAACGTAGGCCAGGAACGCCTTGGTCTCCTGCATAGTGGTGACCACGTCCATGTACACGTCCGTTATCGTATTCACCACCGCATAGGTGCTGTGAGCCCCGGCCCATCCCCAGTGCCATGGCAGGTTTATCACGTAGACCTCCTTACCATTGACTGATAGCTTGGGGACCCTGTGGGTAACCATCGCCCTCACGTAAATCACGTTCCTCTTGTTTCCCACCTCGACGATATCTCCGGGCTTTATTCCGAGCTTATCCGCTAGGGGCTTAGGTATCTCAGCGAACGGCTCCGGGACGAGCTCCGCTAGGAGAGGGACATTCCTAGTGAGCTGACCGGTGTGGAAATGCTCCGTCATCCTGTTCGTGGTCACCACAACTACCTCAGCACCCTCGGGCGGTGACATATCCTCCGGGATCATGGTGACCGTATCCTTGAGGTGCTCGAATCCCTTAGGTGGTTCCAAGAATCTGTAATTCTCTGCTCTCCTCCAAGCCATCGCTGGATACTTGGTGGCCAGCTCGAAGTCTGGAGACTCCACAGGTTCGTAGTGGATCGGGTACCTCATATCCCAAGCTAGGATCTCACCGGAATTGCTCGGATTAGGATAGGCGTACCACTCGCCGTACTTCTCCTTCATGCTCTTGACCGCTTCTCTTATGCCCAAGGACTTGGCTAGACTCCTAAACTCCTCGGAGAACTTGTCTCTCACCTTCTTCCAGTCATAGAATCCCACGTACTTTATCTTCTTCCCTTTGTAGTCCTTCGTCCCCTTGAAATAGGGCTTCTTGTAGTTCGCCTTACCGACATTTATCACGTCCTCATCGTAGTAGAAGCTCTCGCAGAGGGGACACTTGATGCCCAGATCCTCGTAGGTGGTCACGGTGTGGGATTCCCCGCTGAATATCACGAACTTCCCCATCACCTTCCCATACCATAGGAGGTCCTTCGCCGTAACGGCGCCGGTCAGCAGGTCGGTCATGCCGGACCACAGCCTCTTGTACATCTTGCCGACCACGAAGTTATGGCCGGGTATGAAAGCTGGCCTCCACTTACCGCTCTTTGCGTCCCTGATCTCTCCGGTTTCTCCAGTTATGGACACAGTCTTACCATTAAGCGTGTCCCCAACGGAATATTCGCCGGGAGTGAAGGTGAACTGGAAGGTCCTCCCCAAGGTCTTGGAGAGAGTCCAGAGGTCATAGAGTATCCTCACATTCTTGGGCCATGTCCACGCCCAGTCCTTGTACATCAGGAACTCCCTGTCCAGAATGCCATCTATGTCTGACTCAGTCCTCAGCAGGGGCTTCCTCCTCTTCGCCAGTATCTTCCCGTCAACCCAATCATACATCCCGTTGTACAGATCAACTGCCAAGTCTATCTCCTTGTATATCAGCTCGGGATCAGCATATGCGTAGTCAGGATCAGCGAATCTGCCGGTCGCGTAGTCCATGAAGGGCTCTATCTTCCTCTCGTAAAGCTCGACCATCTCTCCTGTATTGGGATTCTTTATGGAGACCTTCTCCTCCCTCTTGCCGTATATCTGGCTTGGAAGCCTCACAATCCCGTAGCTCTTGAAGTAGTCCCAGAGTTTGAGCATTATCCAGAGATCGGGTTTGGCATCGCCTGCTGGTGGCACGACCCTGTCCTGCCACTGGACCCAGCGGTTGCTGTTCGTTATCGACCCGTACTTCTCGTACTGGAATGCGCCAGGTAGGAGGACATCAGCGAAAGTTGCTGTCTCAGTCTCCCACAGGTCAACCACAACAAGCAGCTTGAGCGATGCTAGGGCTATATAGGTAGTTATCGCATCCCCGTCGCTGACAGCTATGTTCTCCGCCATTATGATCGCGGCCTTCAGCACATCGTCGAAGAGGACTCCCTGCCACCAGGTGTTCTCTGTGTATCCCTTTCCGAATGGGAAGTCGCTTATCACGGTCCCGTTCTTCGGATCCGATTCAGGATCTGTACCGACGAAGATGCCCCAAGTCAACTCGAACCTCCTCCAGTTCTGGAACCACCACGACCAGAGCACCTTGGTCGAGTTCACCTTACCCCTCTCATTGGGACCGAAGCTGCTGCCAGCCCAATCGGGGATCTCCCAGTGCCAGGCGTCGGGGAAGCCCTGATTCTTCCAGTCCTGATAAACCCTTATCTGGAGAGGGCTGGAGGGTTGCTTTATGTAACCCGGCAGTATGTGCGAGAGTATGCACATGTCGGTGGTCCCCTGCACGTTGCTGTGGCCCCTGTACGGATTCAGGCCTCCGCCCGGGAATCCCATGTTTCCCAAGGTCAGCTGCACGAGGGTGCTGAGCCTCGTGATCTGGGTCCCCACATGGTGCTGGGTCTGCCCCATTGCCCACTGGATGGAACCGAACCTCTTGAAGTTGGTAGTCACTCCACTGTTTTCCACGTAGAGTTCTGCTATCTTCCTGAGTTTGTCCACCGGTATTCCCGTTATCCTCGAAACCTCCTCAGCCGTGTAATCCTTGGTTATCTCCTTGAACTCCTTTATCTCCTCCAGATCCACGTTAAACCTGGTGACGAACTCCTTGAAAGTGTCCAGTTGATCCACCGGTGGATTCCTCTCCCAGAAGGCGTAGTGAAGGATGTATAGGAGGAACGCTAGGTCCGAGCCCGGTCTGAAGAAGGCGAACACGTCAGCCTGGGAGGCGGTCCTATTGTATCTGGGATCAACGACCACCAGCTTGAGGGTCCCCCTCTCCTTACCTTTGAGGGTATGCCTCATGCTGACCGGATGATTCTCCGCGGGATTGCCGCCGAAGATCAGATAAGTGGAGATGAACTGGGTATCTATGAAGCTCTGAGTCTGGGCCCCGAAGCCAACCGTCCCGGCCAAACCGGCCACGGTGGTGGAGTGGCACCTCCTAGCGTCGTGGTCTATGTTGTAGCTTCCCAGCATGGTGGCGATCTTCTTTATTATGTAGGCCTCCTCGTTGGTGAGCTTGGCGCCCGCCTCTATCCACAACGGGAACTTCTTGCCTAAGTGGTAGTAGCCGTCCTCCTTCCTCGGATCCCATCCTACCTCATCAAGGATCTCCCTCATCCTCTCGGCTATGTACCTGAAGGCCTCATCCCAAGTGGCGGGTCTCCATATCGGCTTGTATTTATCCAAGATGGCCCTGAGTTCATCTTGCGTTTTAACCTTCTTGAGCTCTTCGGCTGGAGGCTTGGGGTTAACCCTTATAAGCGGCGTCCTAAGTCTCCTCGGATTATGCTGCCCGAACAGCTCCAGAGAGGCCTCTCCCTTAGAACAGAGCTTGCCCTCGTTCAACGGATTGTCCGGGTCGCCCTCTAGGTGGATCACCTTGTCGCCTGTCCTATAGAAGATTATGCCGCAGCCCACAGAGCAGTAGCCGCAGACCCCCCTGACTTCCCTAGTGAGCTGCAGATCCTTGCCTCCTATCTCCCCCAGCCTGTATCTCTTGGGCTTGGGCACTCCCAAGACCTTTCGGATTGAGCCGGAGAAGAGTAGTGAGAAGGTGCCTAGGCCCGCCATCTTTAGAAAGGTTCTTCTCGATATTCTGGGACTTTGCATCAAAAATATCACCCCCTAGGGGGGAACGGAGCACTAGCTCCAGCAGAAATGCATCAGGGTTATTTTATAAGGAATGCTGTTTATTATCTTAATTATCAATGAATTGTATAACGAAGATCCATTTTCGTTATATTTAACGGAGATAACCTCAACTTATTTTAGTATGATCCTAACATATGATACAGTATAAATATTTAAAGATTTCTGGGAGGAGCCTAGCGACCGCGATCTTTTATAAGCTTTCCCGTTGAGTTGAGATCGATGAAAGAATCGGATGAGGACCTTGAGAATGGAGATGAGAGCTTCGTAGAAGAGATCCCAGAGGACGAGTTCGCTTACGAAGAAATGCTATACCCGGTGAGGTCCAAATGCAGGAAGAGAGGGGCCAAAAAGAGGGATAAATTCGTAAGTAGGTAGAGTTCAGCATATTCTGGGAACGATAACACCTGATGGAGGTTCTAATATCCTCAATCCGCCTGTAATTGCTTTAATGACTACCATCCCGCCGTACCTCTCGGACTCCCTAACCTCACCTATGATAGATGCTTCCTCAAAACTCAAGTCCCTCACCATGCTGAGGATGTCCTCGGCCTCGTCCCCGGACACCCCCAAGACGGCCTTCCCCTCGCACGCTAAGGTAAGAGGATCCACACCGAGCATTTCTGTGAAGGCTCTCACCTTCTCCCTCACCGGTATTTTATCCTCCTCCACTGTGATCAGGTAGCCGGTTTTGGATGCCCATTCATTGAGGGCCTGAGCCAATCCCCCTCTGGTGGGATCTTGGGCGGCGTGTATGGCGGGGCCGTATTCCTCTATAAGGGGCATCATGAGATCGTGCAGGGGTGCCACATCACTCTCTATCCCTCCCTCCACCTCCAGACCCTCCTGAGCCGCTAGTATAGCGGCGCCATGATCTCCTACCGTACCGCTGACTATGATCTTGTCCCCCGGCTTGAGATTGGAGTCCACTATTATCCTCTCGGCTAAACCGAGACCAGCAGTTGTGATCACTATACCGTCGAGTCCACCCTTGGGGATTACCTTCAAATCACCGCCCACGAGCTTGACGCCGACTCGCTTAAGCGTGTCCACCATGCTCCCCGTTATCCTCCTCAAATCTTCTAGGGGGAATCCCTCCTCAACGACTATCGAGTCGAGTATCGCCAAGGGCTTGGCGCCCATCATCAGCAGATCGTTTATCGTGCCCGAGGCAGCCAACTCACCTATATCGCCTCCCGGGAAGAAGTATGGTTTCACGGTGTAGGAATCTACCGTGATGACTGCGTATCCGCCCGGGATGGGTATCGCGGCTCCGTCATCCAGCTCGTCGGTGCCGACGCCTCCTTTCACCTTCTTCATATCCTCCCCCAATAAAGAGAGGATCACCTCGTTCAGGAGCCCCTGCGTCTCTTTACCACCGGATCCGTGGGCTAGCCTGACCTCTTCCGTCACTGGGATCCCTCTAGCGCCTTTATCATCTCTTCCCAAGCTTCTATCGTCTCCCTAGCCGTTTCGGGATCCATCCTCGAGATTATCACTCCCACGTGGACTATCACATAGTCTCCCGGATTCACCTCCTCTAGAGTCGCGTCTACCTCCCTGAGCACCCCGCCGAAGTCCACTATGGCGGTCCTCTCCCTGATCTCAACCACCTTCCCCGGTATTCCCAAGCACATCACATCATCACCTCTATCTTCGAGGCTATAGCCGAGATGGACTCCATTACCTCCCTAGAGGCCTTGTGCAGTGGTCTTCCTGAGGCAAGCGCTTCCTCAACAGCTGGATCCAAGGGGAGACTTCCCAACACCTCAGTACCGAGTGAGGAGTAGTCTAAGGAACCGAAGGGCCTCACAACGTCCTCACCGCATCTGATGTAGGCCATATTTTCTATTATCCCCAAGACCCTCACGCCCTCGTCCCTCAGCAGGTCCAGAGCCCGTTTGACGACGGAGAGCGAGAGCCTCGAGGGAAGCGTGATGAGGACCGTGCCAGACCTAGGATGCTTCTTGAGGGCTCTGATCGCCAGTGTCATTTCATCCCCGGTTCCCGGAGGTAGATCGACCACTAAATAGTCCAGGGGGCTCCAATTGGTCAGGGCTATCATCATCTTCAGGAGAGACATCTTGTCCTCGCCCCTGAGCGGGACGGGAGAGTCCCCAACTATGTAGCCCAGTGACATGAGCTCGAGTCCATCTATCCTCAGGGGCTCGAGCCCATGCCTCGTCGCCTTAATGAGGAGCTCGGATCGGAATATTTGGGGAATCGAGGGCCCGTGCACGTCCAAATCCAGCAGGCCCACCTTCCTCCCCATCTCCGACAGAGTGGAGGCGAGTGCCATGGATATAAGGCTCTTACCAACGCCTCCTTTTCCTGAGGCCACCATGAGAAGCCTCTTCGCCCTTGAGACCCTCCTAAGGGCCTCGTCCTGTAGTACATCGGGGATCCGCATCATGCCACCACCTTGGACACCCTAAGGTCCTTGCCGCTGATCAGGTCGAAATCCCTGCTGCCGCACTTGGGGCACTTTAGAAGAGTCCTAGCCAGATCCGGAAGAAAGTGAAGCGGGCTTTCCTTCACACCTGCCGGTTCCTCCAATATCTCGAACTCCCTCGAGAGTATTTCGTCAGCGGTCTTGAAGTCCCACTCCGCACCGCAGGAGTTGCACCTGAAGTACGCCTTTTCCTCCATGAGAACCAGTTTCGCTCCCTCCAGCGGAGTCCCCTTGGATAACTCGTAGAAGGCCTGCTCGAATATACCGGTATCGAGCTCCAATATCTCCCCCCAGGTGACCTCTACCTCCTTAATCGAGCTCAGTCCCTCCGAGGCCATAAATCCCAAGAGCGATCTGACGACGGCATCCGCCAGCGACCACTCGTGCATGCGATCACCTCAACAGTTGATCTCAGGACATATCTCCCTTAACCTTTCCTTAAAACGGTGATCGTCAACCGGGAGATGGAAATCCCTACCGAGGAGCGTTTCCCTGAGTATGTGGAGGGCTTTTAAACAACCTCGGGCCGCTGGTACGGTTATCCCCTCCCCCAGATCGATGAGGCAGGGTACTATTCCGAGCACATACGACTCCTCGGGAAGGTAGCCCATGGCATCTGCAGCTGCCACGAGCAGCTCCGGAACTACTCCGTGGCTCCCAGCCTCAACCAGCATTCTAACCGCTTCAGTCGGCTCGACTGCCTTGGGATTCACTTTAAAGAGCCTCACCTCACCCGGTTCTCCATCTCGTGGGTCGAGGGCATCTACTAAGAAGAGGATCTCCTTCCCCTCCATGTAGTCTATCAAATTTAGCCCCCCCAAGCCCCCGTCGACCACCTCTATCCACTTGGGGAGATCGAAGGTAGATAGAGCCTCGGCGAAGCAGGATCCCACGCCTTCATCGGTGAGGAGCCTGTTCCCTATTCCCAAGATTAGAATCCTAGCTCCCTTATTAGCTTCTCCAGACTCCTCTGCAGATCCTCCGAGCACTTCCTGCCCACCTCTGAGACACCATCACCCTCCACGTGAGGTGATAAGCACACGACCTTCCAGATCTCCCTAGATCCCATCATAGCGATGAGAGCGGAGGCGAGGGACTCGGGATCGTTGACTCCCAACAGGGGAGGGGCAATCATATCACTAGCTTTTAAGCGATCTGTTGGGACCTCCAATTCCATGCGCTCCATCACGAGCGACATCCCCTCGCCGCGCTCGACCGAGACTATCACCACCACGTCAGGATCGAACTCCACGACCTCTTGGATAGTGGCTAAAGGATAGGAGCTCGCGTCGAATTTCTTGGCATTTCCCCTCACCTCCAGCCTCTCCATTATCTTCAGGGGTATCGACCTGTCGCCCTCAAATTCGTTACCCGAGAAAATGACCGCTAACCTCCTCCCGCCCATTCTGATCCTGCGCCTCTTCTCCGCACTAAAGGCATTTCTTATAGCTTCTTCCAGCGAATCTCCACCTAAAGCCCTCTTGACCTCCTCCTCCAATTCGTTGACGTCCTCTCTCTCGGCATCTGGCATGTTGTAGAGGAGGAGCTTATCAACCTCCAGCCTCCTCATGAGGGCCTGCTTCACCGATTCTTCCAGCTCGTTCACTTGACCTACCAGACCTCCCAAGAACCTTGCCAAGCCCTTCAGATCCATACAGATCACTAAAAATGGGGGGAGGGGGGTCAGGTCACCTCGATTTTATCTAGGAGGTACTGAACGATGTGAACGGCCTGGAAGTCCCTGTCGTAAAGGGTCGCTCCCTTGTTTATGTTGTATATGCAGGTCGAGCACCCGGTAACCACGATGTTGGCGTTTATCTCGGAGATCTCGTCTACCTTCTGCTTTATGGCCTTCTTGTAGTCCTCCTCAAGTGGAGGACAGAATCTCTCCTCCCATTCAGCCGGTTTTATCTTCTCCCCTGTGAACTCTTCCACCAGCTTCCTACCATCGCAAGTTATGAGGGCGATGCCCGTGCCACCTCCACAGCAGTGTGAGTACATTCCCGTGCCACGGGGCAGGTCCTCGTAGTTCGAGGTGGACGCCTTGACCAATATCCTAGGCTGCTCTACCACACCACTTCCCCTAGCCAGCTTGCAAGGATCGTGCCACGTCACCTTTCCGTTCTCCTCCCTTCTTATCCTGATCTTCCCCTTCTCGTACAGGTCAGCTAGGTACTCGGTCACATGGATCACATCGTAAGAAGGCCTCTCATTCATCACGAAGGGCATTTCGAACCTCATTTCCATGTACGGCGTCCCACCATGTGATATGAGCGCCTTCTTCCCACTCACCTTAGCCATGTAGGAGTTGATCCTCCTGAACACCTTCCTCTCGGACTCCCTGTCCCCTACGATCACGCCCATCGGGGGTTCGAATCCGAGGGGCTCGGAGGGCATGGTCCAGTTCTCGCCGACCATGTCCAAGATTTTTATCGTGGAAACTATCACTTCAGGGGTGAGTAAAGCCTCCACGAGCCACGGGAGATAGACTATCTCAGCCCCCTGCTTATCGAGGGGAAGATCCTTTCCTATCGCCTCCTTAGCCTCCTTCAATATTCCCTCCCACTTCTCTCTGACCTTATCATTGATCAGTACACTATCAGAGAGCTCGATGGACTGGAGGTACTTGAGGGTTGAGGGGGTCCTGCCCACCTTGTCAAGGATCCTCCTCAGCATTATGACCAGTTTGCCGCTGTATATCCCGAAGGCGCAGGTCTGGTAGCAGTACCTGCAGTTGACGCATCTGTAGGCCATGTTAATCATTCTATCCAAGTCCTTCTCGTCTTTGGGGTACTTAGCCCCCACTAGAGGACCTAGGACCTTGCCAGCTATCGTCATCTTCTTCCTGTATATATACCTCATCTCCTCCGCCTTGTCCGCTGGCTCATAAATCGGGCCAGCTATTGTGTAGGGACAGAACGGTGCGCAGATGCCGCAGGAGACACATGACTCCAAGAAGTGTAACGTGACCGAGTCCAGATCGGAGAGCACAGTATCAATGGCCTTCTCAATTCCCTCTATCATAACCCTCTCCTCCACAGATCATAAGCCTCGTGGAGCTTCCCGTACCAGAAGCTGAACACGAAGTGGAAGAACTTTGTGAATGGCAGCAGTAACACGAGGATCTCGGCGGTGAGGATGTGCAGGCCCAGCATGAACTTGTAGGTCTCTATATCTCCAGAGGGGAGGTGATGGGTCGCCATGTACCCGCTTATCAATATGGCCAGCAGGAGCAGGAGGGCGACGAAGTCCCCCAGCCTCACCCTAGCGAGCTTCTCCTTGAACTTCTCGGGTATCTTCTCCAATAGCTTGAAGGTCGTCCCTATAATTGCCAAGATCGCCAAGACGTCCCCGTTGAGTACCACAGTCAACGGGCCCCAAATGGTGTTGACGAAGCCATGGGACATCCCCGTCACAGGCGAGAACGGTGCAGTGACCGTCAGGGCCGAGGAGGTTGCGCTCGTGGGTATCGCGAGGGGATTCAGGATGCTGTACGGCGGGAAGTAGTAGGACCACCAGACGATGTGATGGGAGAGCAGGAAGAGGATTGGAATGACTCCAAAGAAGTGTAAGAGGAAGATTCCAGAGACGAAGGTCACCTTAGATCTCTTTATTGCGGCCACTATCGCGTGTACGAAGGCGTCTATGAGCAGATAGATCTTGTGAGATATGGATGTCTTCCTCCACATCGGCTGAGCTGCCCTCTTGTATAGGAACACGTACCTAGATAGTCTGTAGACCATGCCGAACGCGAAGATAGCTACGGTCGGTACGAACATATCGTAGACCGCGAACTCATAGAGTCCCATTCCTACCCCCTCATACGCTGCAGACGGGGGTGATGAGCTTCTCTATTCTCCTGTTTCCAACGAATACGTGCACTGAGCACGCTATGCACGGGTCGAAGCTCCTTATGGCCCTGACCAAGTCTAATCCGGTCCACTGATCCTCGGGTACTTCCTCAGTTATTGCGGTACCTATCACCGACTCCTCGTAGGGTCCGGTCTTGCCCCACCTGCCCTTGGGTGATAGGTTCGCCGTCGTGGGAGCGTGTATCTGGTAGTTCTTTATCCTATAGTTCTCCACGACCATCCAGTGCCTCACGCTTCCCCTCGGTGCCTCGTCGAATCCGAAGGCCACGGAGAACGAGGGCTTCTTCCAAGGCCTTGACGTCTCTGTCTTACCGGCCTTAGCTAGCTCTAAGCCCATCAGGAGGTTGTGCCATGCTGCTGCCACATCGAGGGCGACGTTGTAGGCCCTAGCCCTCATCCTCTCTATGGTCGTGGAGGCACCGACCTTCGGAAGGTTCCACTCAAAGGTGATAGCATCCCAAGTGCCCGAGGGCAGCTCGAGAACGCCGTTCGTGCGTGGGAGTTCTATCTTGACCTTCCCGCCGTTGTGGAGGGCGTGAGCCCACATCCTAGCAATGGGACCGACCTCTATCGGGTAGATATTCCCCCTCCAGACGAACCTGACCGTCCCGGTCCAAGTGTACTTGGACTGCCAGTCCTGAGCCTTCGGGTTGGGGATAGTGGTCTTGTTCCACGGGTGGTACTTCGCCAGTTCGGCGTTGCCCCAGACGACTGGATTGCCCATCGGATCCTTGTCCACGAAGGTCGTGTCCCAGTCCTTGTAGAAGCCCCTATCAACCAGCTCGATCGTGCCCAAGTTCATGTCGGTCAGCTTGTCCGTGACTAGCTCTCCGTCCAGTATGAGACCCGGTTTTATGAACCTCTTCCTTCCGGCCTCATCTATATTAGCGTATATCTCGTCCGGGCTCTCTCCAAGTGACGAGTAGACCTCTGGATCCTCGAATATTCCGACGCTGAGGAGGTTGGGCTTCTCATAGGTCATTCCCTGCTTCTCGTACCCTATGGAGTTGTAGAAGTTCGCTATATCCTCCCAGACCGCAACTACCATCTTGACCCACGCTGTGAGCTTGGTAAGGCGGTAAGAGTACTCGATCAGGTTCTCGGTAGTAACGGTAGCCCCTATGCCTCCAGGAATGAGGGTTCTCGGGTGCGGGTGGGTGCCATAAAATAGGACTCCAGCTTGCCTGGCTATCCTCTGCATCTTCAAAGCAAGGATGTAGATCTTCCCTTGGAGGGGATTCAGGCCATCCAGCAGGTCAGCAATAGTGGAGAAACCGTGTATGTCGGAGTTCTCGGCCTTCGTGGCCTTGGCCTCCTCGTAAACGGAGGGCGTCAACTTGGAAACTACCATCCCGCTGTAGTCGGGACCAGCCAGTATGTTCAGGTGAGTCGGGTGGTCGTACATGTGGTCTGTGGCAGCCCAAGCGAGGTTCCTGATCACCACGCCGAAGGGCTTGGGCACAGCCCCAAGCGCCATGTCGTTGGCCCTCACCGACGCGTTGGCGTGAGAAGCCGCGCAGACCCCGCATATCCTGCTGGTCAGGTGAACCGCATCTGGCGGCTCCCTGCCCCTGAGGAAGACCTCGAACCCCCTGAACATAGCGGAAAAGGCCCAAGCTTCCTTCACCACCTTGGTGGCTGTATCGACCACAGCATTCAAACCCAGATGACCCTCAATCCTAGTTATGGGGTCTATGAATATGGTCCTCTCCCCCATCTAACCACCTCCCCCCTCTTTCTCCCCCTTTCCACCCTTCCTAGCCGGTTCGCTCATTATGTAGCCAGCAGCCAGCCCCACCGCAGCAGCTCCAGCGGTTATGCCGGTCAGAGTTACTGTGTCAGGCATGGAGGGAGCCTGCAGAGGTTTGTAGAAGGGTTCGAACCTGTCTGGGAACCCTGGCATGGTGCATCCAATGCAGACGCCTCCCGTTCTGGTAGGGCCACCGATCCCGTCTATCCATCCAACTCTGTTCCACGGGCAGTTGCTCACCGGTCCCTTGCATCCCACTTGGAAGAGACACTTGAAATCGTTGTCTCCAGGGTTCTCCCTGAAGTCTCCGGCAGCATAGAAGCCTGCCCTAGGACATTGCTCGTGCGTGGTCCTCCCAAATATGTAAACGGGCCTCCAGTACTCGTCCAGCTCTGGCAAGGGGAGCAGGCCGTCAACCGCGAGGATCAAGTGTCCCAGCACCCTGAGTATCGCGTTGCCATTAGCTGGGCATCCGGGGATGGCAACGGCAGGTCTCGCCTCCCCGGTAGGAGATACCTCAAGCTTGCCCTTTCCCTCTATGAAGTTTAAGAAGGGCCTAGCTTCTGGCCACCTGCTCACCGCCCCCTTTATTCCCTTAAGCGGATCATCAAAGAAACCGAAAGCTCCCGTGGGGCTCCACCCATCGGCGGAATAGCTGGTGCTATCCAGCACCTGACTGGCGACGATGCCGCCGTAACACGCGCAATTGCCTACTGCGACCACGGCCACAGCCCTCTTGAGGAGGCGTCTGACCCATTCATTCCCCGTGATGGGTCTCCCGTCCTCCTCCCCAAGAACGAACCACCAGCCACCCGTCTTAGCGGCGGCGTCCTCATCCGGGAAGGAACCCTCCAAGACGAGCACGTAGGGATCGAGTTCCCCGGCTTCTGCCTTGTGGAGATATTCTATAGCTGCTTCACCCCACTCGGGCATTATGGTCTCATGGAACACTACTCTGACCTTCCCGGGACCTATCGCTGGGTTCTCCCCGACCAGCACTTGTATCAGATCGGGAGCGCTACCCTCAATCATCGAGATCGTGTTACCAGCGCAGTCCTGGGACTCAAACCAGATCAGATTAACGGATCCCTGTTTAAGCGTCTCAGCAGCTGCCTTTTGGAGTTTCTGAAAGTCTGCTAAAAGTAGTGAAGCGGCTGCAGAGAGTTTCAGAAAGTCCCTTCTAGTAAGGGAGATAGAAGCTAGTGAACCTCCCTCTCGATGCTTCATCCCAAAAACACCTCGCATGTACATGTGCGCCACTGTAGTAGTGAACCGGTATACCTATAAATTTTGTTAAATGTTCAGCTATAAGTCTGGAAATATGATTGTATTTTAAGATAAAAAAGGCGAATTGGGAGAATAGGACGTTATATTCACTTATTTTGATACTTAACGTGGGGTTCAAATTAAAAGATTAAAAAAATCAAAAAATTTAATATAATGTATAACGGCAACATATTTCAAGATTAACTGAGGTAATTCACCGTTATTCATTCAAATATTTGTAAAAATGGTCCTGCTAGGAAGCCGTCGTCCCGCTTATTAGATTCCACTGGGGTTACCTCCTTGGTGCATTCGAGGGGTTCACGGACTGCTGCGATGCTCAGAGTGAGTGGCATAGTGCAAGGAGTCGGTTTCAGGCCTTTCATATACAGGATCGCTACGAGAACAGGGTTGATGGGCCATATAAGGAACATGGGTGGGAGCGAGGTGGAGATTTTCATTGAGGGCAGTTATGAGAGCATTGCTGACTTTCTCAAGCTTATATTCGTTGAGAAACCGCCTCCAGCCAAGATAGAAGAGTTGGAGTTCAGAGTAGTCCCTCCTGCTGGCTACTCGGATTTCCGCATACTTCCAAGTGGTGAGGAGAAGCACGTTTACTCAATGATACCTCCAGACATAGCTGTTTGTGACCATTGCCTTGAGGAAGTGTACGATCCCACGGATAGGCACTACAGGTACGCCTTCAACAGCTGCGCCTGGTGCGGCCCTAGGTTCTCCATGATGATGGACGTGCCCTACGATAGACACAACACTACAATGGTTGATTTCCCACTATGCAATGATTGTAGGGAGGAGTACGGGGATCCTTCCAACCTGAGAAGGTTCCACGCTCAGGGAATCTCGTGCCCGCGATGCGGTCCAGGCCTCTGGCTTGAGGACTCCGATGGGAGAAGGATAGAAGCGGAGGATCCCATAGAAGAGGCTGCAAGGATCATAGACGAGGGAGGGATAGTTGCAATAAAGGGGTTGGGGGGCTATCACATCGCTTGCCTAGCCACGGACGACGATACTGTTTCGGAACTCAGGAGGAGGAAGAGGCGGAAGGAGAAGCCCTTCGCTCTCATGGCTCTAGACTTGAATATCGCTCGCTCACACTTTTACCTAGATCGAATCGCTGAGAGTATCCTCACAAGTCCGGAGAGGCCTATCTTACTTGTTCCCAAGAAAAAAGGAAGCCTCATATCGGAACAGGTGGCTCCCGGACTGGCGACGATAGGTGTGATGCTCCCCTACACACCTCTCCACCACATGTTGCTCAATAGCACGAGAGACAAGATCTTGGTGATGACGAGCGGAAACGAGCACAATAAACCAATGTGCACCACAATCGAGTGCGCTAGGAAGCGGTTGAGGGGCATTGCTGATTACTTCCTGCATCACAACAGGCGCATAGTTAACAGGGTGGACGATAGCGTCGTCAGGTTCACGGCCGGAAGGGTAACCATGCTGAGGAGGGGAAGGGGGTACGCTCCCGCTTGGATAAGGCTTCCCTCTCAGCTGGATCGGCCTGTCATAGCGTTCGGGGCCGAGTTGCAGACCAGCGGTGCCGTGGGATTCTCCGATAAAGTTGTGCTCACCCAGTACATAGGGGATACAGATGAATTGGAGAACCTAGAGTTTCTAGAGAGGATGCTCAGGTTCTTCACGGGAATTTACGGGATAGATCCGGAGGAGGCGATACTGGTAGCGGATATGCATCCCAGCTACACCACGAGAAAGTTGGCTGAGAGATGGGCTAACCTCTACCGGTCCGAACTCAAGCTCGTGCAGCATCATCATGCTCATATAACCTCTGTGATGTCCGAGATGAGGGTCAGACCTGGAGAGGAGGTCGTAGGGATAGCGATCGATGGGCTGGGTTACGGAGATGACGGTACGCTTTGGGGGGGAGAGGTTCTCGTTGCGAGCTATGAAGGATATAGGAGGATCGGACATCTCAGACCCCAGCCCATGCCCGGAGGAGACAGGGCTTCCAAGTACCCGGTCAGGATGCTGGTAGGAATGTTGAGCACGTTCCTCTCTGAGTCAGAGATACGGGAGGTCCTGAGAGAAAAACACTTGATGGATAAGCTTCCTGGTGGAGAGATGGAGGTGGAATTGGCACTGAGACAGTGTTCCAAGGCTCCTCTCATATCGAGCGTCGGGAGGGTCTTGGATTCTGTGTCGGCTCTGCTTGGAGTTTGCTTTGAGAGGACTTATGAGGGAGAGCCAGCAATGAAACTCGAGGCCTTCGCTGAAAAGGGATCTCTCGTTCGGAACTTGGATATCCCCGTGGAAGGAGGTGTAGTGGACACCAGCGAGCTTCTGAAGCGGATCCTCTACAACGAGGATGGAAGCAGGAGGGATCTGGCGTACACATCGATTTACCTGCTAGGAAGGGCCTTAGGTGAGGTTGCCCTTAGAGCTCTGAATAGGACGGATTCCGAGATAGTGATGGTATCCGGAGGGGCGGCCGTCAACACCTTACTGATCAGGGGTATAGAAGATGCGCTTGGTAGGGAGGGAGTTCAACTCGTTCTGAACTCTAAGGTACCTCCAGGTGATGGTGGAATCGCCTTGGGTCAGGTTGCAGCTCAATTGGGTGATGGATGATGGAGATCTCCAGCCCCTATAGGGATCCTAAGATCTCCCGATTGATCGTGGGTGAGATTGCCAAGATAGCTAGCGAGCTGGAAGATCATGTTAAGATAATGGACTTCTGCGGAACTCACGAGTGGACCATCACCCATTACGGTATAAGGTCCCTGATGCCCCAGAACGTTGAGCTCGTCGCTGGCCCCGGATGCCCGGTTTGCATCACACCGGGATACTATGTGGACATCGCCGTCAAGTTTGCCATGGAGGGAGTGAGGGTTTTCACATTCGGAGACGTATACAGGTTACCGGGAAGCTCTAGAGGCGCTCCTAAGAACTTAGAGGAGGCTAGATCGGAGGGAGCTGACGTTAAAATAGTTTACAGTGTGACTGATGCAATAAAGCTGTCTGGAGACGGTAAGGAATCCGTTTTCCTCGCCGTCGGTTTCGAGACCACAGCTCCTGCTACTTTAGGCCCCATCCACAGAGGAGTTATTCCGGATAACCTGAGCTTCATCATCGTCCATAGGCTGACCCCGCCCATAACCAAGTACGTCCTAGAGAACTATCCTCAATCGCCTATAAGGGGGATAATAGCTCCCGGGCATGTTTCGGCCATAACTGGTGCATCAGAGTGGGAGTTCGTGGCCAAGGACTACGGAATTCCAGTTGTAGTGTCAGGTTTTGAGCCGGTGGATGTGCTCCTCTCTATACTGGAGATATTGAGGCAGATAAGGGAAGGTCGCGCTGAGTTGGTCAACGAGTACTCGAGAGTGGTTAGGTGGGAAGGGAACCTGAGGGCTAAGGAGGTCATGAAATCTACCTGCGAGGTGGTCGACGCTGGATGGAGGGGGATAGGCTTTGTTCCCGATAGCGGCCTCCAATTGAAGGATGCTTACAAGAGGTACGATGCTCTACTCAAGTACGGTATACCAGAGCTATCTGAGGAGAGGTGGATGGAGGACCTCCCACCCGGGTGCAGGTGTGCTGAGGTCACTCTAGGCATGGCCAAACCCACCGATTGTCCTCTATTCAAGAAAATATGCACTCCTGAGAGGCCTTATGGTCCCTGCATGGTCTCATCGGAGGGTACGTGTCTCATATGGGCAAAGTACGGTGGTGATGAGCTGCTCAGGGGGCTCAGGGAAGAGTTCTCTCAACCTTAAAGTAACACTATAACATCCGTTTAGTAATACTTATGAGTGATCCTTGGAGCTGTACGGGGGATGCGCCGTGCACATACCTGACGGATTCCTGAGCCCCCTAGTAGCCCTGTCCTTCTACATCATCTCCCTACTTGTGGTCGCGTACTCGGGAAGGAGGTATTTCAATGAGGGAGGTGATATCTACTACTTATCGGTGATGGCAGCAGGCATCTTCGCTGCCCAGATGCTGAACTGGCCGATACCCGGAGGAACCTCCGCGCACCTAGTGGGAGGAGCTCTTGCTGGCATTCTATTGGGCCCATTCGGTGGATGTTTGGCCATGTTCATGAACCTACTTGTCCAGTGCATCCTCATGGGTGATGGGGGGATCACCGCGCTGGGCGCGAACGCATTCAACATGGCCGTGGTGGATGTATTCCTAGGCTACCTCATTTACAGGATGGTGATGCGCATATCTGGTGGGAAGAAATTCGTAGCCGGTTTCCTCGCGGGTTGGCTGGCCATAGCCGCAGCTGCCGTCGTCTGTGGGGTGGAGATAGGGCTCTCTCCTCAGTTCGGCTATCCGCTGAGCGTGACCGTTCCCGTTATGGGGACTTGGCACCTCCTCCTAGGACTGGTGGAGGGGGTGGCCACTGGGTTCATCGTCAGCCGGGTGGAGGTGATCGGTAAGTGAGCAGATCCTATCTCTTGATACTTATATTGGTCCTCGTGAGCCCCATCTTCGGGGTAATCGGGGCAGAGATTGTAGGATACCATGAGCCACTGGATGTAGCCGCGGAACTGATCGGACTTGGCGAGAGTGAACCTATCTGGACGGGGATCTTCCCGGACTACACGGTACCTGGCGTACCGGATGTGATAGGATATGTGATATCGGGGTTTGTTGGTGTAGGGGTCCTCCTCCTGCCCGCCTTGCTGAGGGGTAGAAGAGATTGATGTGGTTGGAAAAGACCTTCACCGATTTGACGAGGGGGCTGGGAGACTGGGTAACCTCCTTCGAACTGCTTATAGGAAAGGCACACGTCTCCCCAATTCTATCCCTCCTCATAACCGTTTTTCTGGTGTCCATCCCCTCATTCTCCTCCGATGCGATCCAGCTCGCGTACCTCTCCATTGTATCCACCCTATGGGGATTCTGGTTCGTTGGCCGCGCGTGGACGAGGTTCCTGAAGATCTCGATGATGTGGGCGATCTTCACCTCGGTGATAATGCTCCCCAAGGTGTACCTGTCCGGGTCCCTAGACCCCCTAATGACGCCTCTCAGGGTCCTGTCCAGTCTACTAGTCCTAGAAGCTTCCGCGACCCTCTTCGGTACCAAGTCGATATTTGAGGGGCTTGCATTGATAGCTCCCCAGCTCCCCGAATCTTTAGACATAATGCTCGGGCAGATCTCGTACTACTTGAGGAATATAGGCTGGCTGATAATTGCAAAGGGATCTAGGAACTTCGATGAGAGTCCTTCCATGAGGTATGAGGTTATATCACTCGCGGCCTCTGAACTGCTCAACCGCGGGAGGGAGAGAGCTTTCTCCATCTCCTTGGCCAAGAGATCGAGAACATGGAACTCCATACCCGATAGTTCCCTTGAGAAGAGGGATATCATTCTGATGTTGGTATTCCTCCTGTCTATGTCCCTGTCCTGCGCGAGGTGGGTCCTGTGATACTCTCCCTTAGGAATGTCAGCTACTCCTATCCAGACGGAACGCCTGCTCTAAGGGATGTGAACTTAGAGGTCAGGTCGGGAGAGATAGCATTCGTTATGGGACCTAACGGCTCGGGAAAGACCACTCTGCTCCTCTTGATGGCTGGCCTCCTGACTCCAACCGAAGGGGGGGTGACCTTCTATGGAAAGCCCCTAGGAAATTGGTTCAGAAAACACTGCGGAATACTGTTTCAAGATCCTAGAGATCAGCTCCTAGCTCCAACTGTGTGGGAGGATGTAGCTCTGGCGCCCAAGCAGCTTGGATTGGATGAGGGAGAGGTGATGAGCAGGGTCGAGGAGGCCCTCCGGTACTTCGGGATAGAGGACCTAGCGTCCAGATCTCCACTGAGATTGAGCAGGGGACAGGCCGCCAAGGTGATCTTAGCGGGGCTCCTCGCCCACGATCCCGAGGTCCTTCTTCTGGATGAACCTTGGTCTTCTCTCGATGCAGAAGGAACGGAGCATCTCCTCGAGCTTATAAAGCTCTTCAAGGAGAGGAATAGAATCGTAGTAATCAGTTCCCAGAACTCCGACATGGCCGCCGAGATCTCCGATACAGTCCACATTCTGAAGAATGGCGAGCTGGTCATGAGTGGCTTAGCTTCCGACCTGCTGGTGAGAGTGGAAGAGCTTCGTGAGATTGGGATAAGGCCTCCACTGGTCCCTTCAGTTTCTAGGATGATCTTCCCCGCCGATCCTCCCGTGCTGAGGTTTGAGGATCTCCTAGATAGACTCGAACGTACGAATTCTAGGAGCAGTCGTCCCTAGCTTAGAGATCCCGTGGTTATTGGTAGCGTGAATAGTGTTTCACGCGTGTCATTATCCTCACCACTAGAATTATTAGAAATCCCTGTAGGCTGTCCCGAATAATGATGGAAACGGAACTGAGAAAGAAGCTGAGGGAGATAAGGGTTCGCAAAGATGTGATGCTGCTATATAGAGGACATGTAATTTTGGATGCGAGACTCGCCAAGATACTCGAAGAGGTCGAGAGGAGGGGATCCCTTCTCGCTGCCGCTAGATCCCAAGGTATATCCTATTCTTGGGTCTGGAGCAAAATCAATAGGGTAGAGGAACTGTTGGGGGAGAAGCTAATATCAGTGAGGCGAGGAGGATCGAAGGGTGGCGGCGCAGTCCTGACAGATGTAGGAAAGGAGCTCCTCAACCTCTACATGGAGAATCTAATCGAAGGCAGGACGGAACCTAGGAAGGAGTCCACCTTAGCTGGAGGGTACGATCCTCTGTTGGAAAAGGTCGTGGAAACCCTCAGGGATAGAATAGATCTCACATGGAGCGGTTCTCTCGGAGGAATAGCTAAACTCATCACGGGCGAGGCAGACATAGCGGCCGTTCACCTTTACGACCCCGAAAGTGGTGACTTCAACAAACCGTTCATAGGCAGGTTCTGGCTGTCAAAAACGGTGGCATTAATCAGGGGGTACGACAGGGAGCTAGGGATCATGTTCAGGAAGGATGCAGGACTGGAGTGCATATCTGACATCATAAAGAGGGGGTTAAGGTACATCAACATGTCTCCCGGATCAGCCACTAGGTTGCTGGCAGACAGGATATTGATAATGGAGATGAGGAGGATGGGTCTCGAGGAGACCGACCTGTCTAAGTTCGTGAAGGGATACAATGTTCAGGTCAGAACTCACGTGGGAGTGGCCAAGAAAATAGTCAAGGGTGAGGCTGACGTTGGGTTCGGCATAAGGGAGGTGGCGGAATCTTTCGGTTTGGGATTCCTGCGGGTCATGTGGGAGAGTTACGATTTCGTCGTACGGAAAGAATCGTTCAAGAAACCCTCTATAAAGAAGTTCATCGACAAACTCAAATCGGAAGATGTGAGGAGGTCCTCCTCTGAGCTGAGGGGTTACCGGATCCCCGATAACGTGGGAGAGGTCATCTCATGACCGCCCCCCGGTTTGTAAAAGATTTTAGCTATGAACAGAGTATTTCTAGCGGAGGTGGGATATTGCCGCTCTTGAGGAGAAAGAGGCACCTCCCCCTGAGGGTGGAGGATGTGATGAGCACCCCTCCCATAACGGTGGATAAGGAAACCCCTATAGAGCAGGCCGCCAAGGTGATGGACGACAACAGGATCAGCAGCGTGATGGTCGTGGATAAGGACGGTAAGCTTGTGGGCATATTCACCGACAGGGATCTGAGGTTCGCCGTGGCTGAGGGCAAGGTGGGGAAGGGACTTCCAATTCATATGCTCATGACCGAGAATCCAATAACCATCTCGCCCAGCGATCTGGTGATCGATGCCATGAAGAAGATGAGAGATGCTGACATTAAGCACCTACCGGTGGTGGACGGGGAAGGCAAGCCTATCGGCATGATCACGATGAGAGACATAATAGACGTTGCTTGGTTGCTGCTGGAGGTGCTCGCTCCCTCCTAATTCTCTATTTTTACTCGGGAAACATGTCCTCGATTTGATTCGTCTTGGGGTTCCAAACCTTCAGCTTCATACCTTTCTTCTCCTTGGGCTCTATCAGGAGTTGACGGTGTGGCGTCCTAGTTGGGATTACGAAGTACTCATCTACTCTTCCGTCGTCGTGGTAGAGGACCAGTTTGTACTTGTCCTCCGTTCTCTCCTTGGTTATCGGATCCCTGTACTCTATCAGAGCGAACCTTCCCCTAGAAACGATTGTCCTAATCTCCCTCCTACCCTTTTTGCTTACGGTTATAGCTTCCTCTATCGACATCGATTAGATTGGACGGTGATCCGTTAAAACAGTTCCCTTTAATCAGTACTCCATGCCGCTGTCCGGGGAGAATGTCCTGACCTCCCCTTTCTTCATGGTGAGCTTCAACATATCTCCTACGGTAGGTCTGCCGAGAGTCTCGTACTCGTCTATCGTGAGGGTTATTGTAACGGTGGGCATCTGCACTTGGCCCATGGGCAGGGGGATTTTCATGTACTTCTCCATGGCCCTGACTACCTGGAACATCATAGCCTCCTCCTCGCTCTCCGGAGGTGGGACCTCCTCCACGCCTCGAGGCCTGCTGAGGGAGAGGACTATCCCAGAGGGAGTCTTCCTGACCTCGGTCACCTCCAAGTAGAGTTCCAGCATGGTTTATCATACAACCCCCTAGCTCAAAATACTTAAGGTTTGCAGTTGTGGGAAAAGTCTGAAGGCGACTGCGGCGAAGAAGGCCATGATGGAGTAGAATAGAAGTCCATCTACCAATCCGCCCGTTTTTAAGGGCCTTTCGCCCTCCTGCCTAGGAGAAGCACGTCAACACCGGACCTAGTTACCGAATCCGAGAGCCTGTACAGGTGGAGCATATACATCGTGATCAATAGGGCCCAAATGTTGCGGAGGGTCTTCCTATGCTCAACTATGGGGAGGCTCCTCAAGTAGTAATCCAGATCTGGGAAGAGGGACGCAACTAGACAGGCTGTGAATGGAAGCGGATCCGGTCTCCACTTGAGTAGCAGCGAGGCCCAATGGAGAACGAATGCTGTGAAAGATTATATGGATCCTCATCAAGGGGGTTCCCCTGCTCGGTGCTCAGGCCTTCCTCACTCTAGGCTGGATGAGCCTCCTCCTCATTCCCTCCTCTACTATAGCATTTGCCAGCTCATCCGGTGTGGAGTACCCCCCAAGATAGTCCCTTCTCTCGGAGTACACTCCTACTACTGGAGGGGCGATCTCGGCAAGTAGGGACTCGGCTTCCTTGGTGCTCCAAACAGCTAAGGCTTTTAGAACCCTCTCATCGTCTCGCACCAACTTCTGGAATCCGAGTAGGATGAGGACATCGGGATCCACAGGTGCAAGGCAGCCCACCATCTTGCTGATCTCATCCAAGGCGTCTGGCACGTACGTCGTCGATAGGACCACCCTGTTGGTTGAATGTGCCACTATCAGACCGGCTCCTGCTTCAGCCAGCTCCCTCATCTCCTTGGCGAGTTCGACCTTCCTCAGCTGAACGGCCGCAGCGACCCTGTATCCGGAGCTGGCCAGCATGTTAACCAGCGGTTTATAGAGTAGATCCCTCCTACCTCCTAAGAGAGCCACGATCATCATGCTATCATCCCGGCCACCTGTCACCTGCGATGAACTTCGCTAGGGCCATCAGCACGCCGTGTGTGTACAGATCGGTCCTGCTCACCACGCCCCTGGTGAAGTAGCCTATCGCCCCCTCCTCCCTCTTTATCTCGGCCTTCCCGCTTATCCTTGCCATGAGGTCCCCGAGCTCCACTCCGGTGAGCAAGCTAGCTGTGAAACTCTTTGGGCATTCGAACCACCCGCTGGTGCCTGTGCCGTAAGCGCCATCCTTCCTCTCCACCCAGACGAAGCCGGCGCAGTAGTACCGGCCACCCAAGTGAAAGACGCCTCCCTCTATGCCCACGCCGAAATCCGCGTTCAGAGTGGCCATCGCTTTTCTAGCTCTGTTCATTGCACCTATAATGGCCTCCTGACCTATTGGCTCTGGAGAGACACCGCTGTTCACTTCCACGCCCCTCACTTTGACCTCCCAGACCGAGGAGAAGGCCCTCCTAACTGCTTCGATCTTCACGGGATTGGTCGAGCCCACTGCCACGAGCATCTCTATCGCCCCGACAGTATAGGCATACTTATTATTGCTCACTGTGGGTCATAGTGGTGATCTTCTGTCTGTAGAAGTGGAATCTCAGATAGAGGAATTCCTCAACGGAATGGGTGTGAAGTATCAGAAGGAGGGGGGTGTCATAGCCTCCCTCTGGAAGGTCGGGGACGGTGAGTACTGGGTGTTCGTCCTCGTAGGTGACGACTGGGTGGCTATAAGGACCACCATACTGGAGAGTGAGAAGGTACCGGAAAGCGCGGAGTTCTACAGGGCCCTGCTCAACGCCCACTATACGCTAGCGGAAGTAAGGTACGATGTGGATGAGGAGGGCAACTTGGGATCCAGCAAGACCATTCCTGTCTCGGGAATGAACAAAGAAATTTTCGCCAGCGAGTTCAACTCGGTTGTCTTCGCGATAGACTACTTCAGACAGGAAATAGCTCCTAAGTTCGGGATAGAGCCCTGAGCGGTGTTAATCTAGTCAGCTCCTCTTAAGCCCCTCGTTTCTCTTTACCTCTCTTCTATGAACTCGTTCACTGCCATCCCAAAGTGCCTCGCCTTCTTCTCCTCCACGTACGCTAAGACCTGATCCCCTGGCTTCACCTCACTGACCGGTATGGGGGTCCCGTCAGGTTTCATGAGGGGTACCGTTTCAGCAAGCTGCAGCACTGCCCATCCCTCGGCATCCTGAGACCTAGCTCGCACCAGCACCAAGGGCCTCCTCTCCACCTTGGCCCTTCCGACGCTCACCGCCCTCCTCTTACCGTCCTTCGTGACGGCAAGCACTTCAGTCCCGGACTTGACCTCCGACAGGTACTTGGTCCTACCGCCGGGCACCAAGATGTAGTTGGAGACCGCTCCCGCGTTCACCCTGAATTCTCTAGGTGAGGTGAACGGGGATTCTACGTTCTCACTGTGGACCAGCAGGAAGAAGGAGGCTGACCCCCCTACAAGCATCCCTTCGCCCTTGGAGAGGATTGATGTGGTATCCACGCAAACTCTATCTCCCATCCCGACCTCTTTGACCTCTGTGACCTCGGCCACGACCAGTTGAAGGGGAGAGGCTTCCTCCAACATTCTCCTTACGTCTTTCAACTCGCTGGGATCCTTCAGCGGCATCACAACGCCTTTTATTCCCACTTCCAGCACTCCCAGCAGGGATCTGGCCTCATCCAATGTTTCAGCAATCGCGTATATCCTGTCGCCTCCCCCCAGACTAGCTATCAGGTTCTCTAGGGGGATTATCTTCCACCCCTCGCTATCTATAAGCACCTTGCCTGTAGAGGCTGTCTCCTCGACCACCGACATGTCTTCGGGCCCCTTTATCCTCACTAGGGTGATCTCTCCCTTAGAGGGCCACTCCTCAACTCTCACGATGTGCGCCGGATCCACGAGGTCTTTGACCTTCTCCTTAGCTCCCGAGGATAGAGCAACTATCTTAAAGCCCATCTCACTAGCTTTCCTGATCACGTCATCCGGAGAACCATCAGCCAATAGGAAGAACTCCTTGGAGCTCGCTGGCATTGCTCTAGGGGGCTATCCAACTAATTTAAGTTAAAGTGCGATTCGCTCCGCACATCATGGAGTAGGAGCTACAGTCTCAGTGCAGCCTTCTCGTAAACGGGATCCAAGAACTCATAGTCCTTGATGAGGCTTAGCCTCTCCAGCCTCTTGATTGTTCTGGACAGGGAGGATTTAGGTATTACGGCTCCTTCCTTCTCCTCTATCAGCTCTCTTACTTGGCTCCAGCCCCTCGCCCCCCTGGCAACGGCCTTGAGGACGAGTTTCTCCCTAGGATCGAGTTTCATCAATTCGGTGATGGCCATCCCAATGGCCATCTCCGCTATGGCCTCGAAGCCCCCTTTACCCTCTGAGTAGGATTTACCGAAAATGACGAGCCACCCCACTATCCCGTCGAAGAATTCCACGGCCTTCTCCACTTCCTCCATCGGCGGTTCCATTCCTACTTCTCTGAATCCCCTCACCAAGAACTCCTTAGATTGCTCCTTGGTGAACCTTCTCACCTCGACCTCATATGCGTACCTCCCATAGAGGGGGGAAGATGGATCTTCGAGTCTGAGGAACCTTCTGAGCATGCCTATCTCCGAGCCCGTGAGGATGAGGGTCACATTGTCCAGATTGTCGTAGGCGTAGGCTATCATCTCCCTCACCTCGGACATGAGGGGTTGCCTCAGATGCTGGACCTCGTCCAAGATCACAACGAACTCGTCCAGCTTGTTCAATTCTGTCAGAAGACCTGCGAGGCTCAGGGAATCCATTCCTCTCCACTGGATCTCAACCTCAGCGCCTGCTATCTTAATGCCCCTTATACCCCTCAGGAACCTTCTCATCTTGCTTAATGATTCCTCAAGTCCCCTAGCCACCCTCTCGTAGAGATCAGCCCGCCGGACGACACCTCTCATGTCAACTAAGAATCCCCTCTTCCCCTCTAAGAAGCACCAAGCCACACTGGTCTTACCTATCCTCCTAATACCCAGTAGTAGGATGAGAGGATATCTGCCAGAGGCTCTTTCCAGCTCCTCTAGCTCCCATTCCCTATCGAAGAGGTCTTTCCTAGATTTCTTGGGCCTCAGGTCGAATAGCATCAGTCCCCCCCCGGAACTTAGTTCCGCCCCGGAACTATTAAAGGCTGCCGGATGAAGGATCAGGAGGGGGCCCCCTCAGGTACGTTCCCTCTATGAAGGCTTCACTAAATTCAGGGTCTCTGGCCAGATCCACATAAGTGACCATGGAGTACAGCTCGTTGAACTTAGTGAACGCATCCTCACTCAGTATTAAGAGTTTAGCCCCTGATAACGCTGTGTTACCTAGGGAGACTACCGTTTCCGGATCAACTGGTGGGATGAGGCCTATCTCGATGGCATCCGACGGATCCACGTGACTCCCGAAGGTACCGGCGAGGTAGACCCCTTTTAAGTCCTCATGGCTCAAGCCTTTCCTCCGCATGAGGATCCTCCAAGCCGAGTACACCGCAGCCACCGCCTTCTGGACCTCTCTCACATCCCTCTGCGTCACCTCTATCCTCGGGGAGTCCACTAGCCTGAGCTTCCCCCCAAGCTCCCTAGACATCCTCCCGTTCTCTGAGAGGAGACCCCATCTCAGCATCTCAGCCACGGCTGAGATGAGTCCTGAGCCGCTCAGGCCCACGGGTCTACCCTCTACCTCCACCTCGATTCCCTCCTCGGTGATTCTCACCCTGTTTATTGTCCCCCGAACGCCACCCACCCCCGACGGGACGTTAGATTCAAAGGCAGAGCCTGCTGGTGCGCTGGTCGCCAGCACATCGTCCGTCACTAGCATCACCTCCGTGTTCGTTCCCAAGTCGATCAGGAGGTAGGGCCTCTCCAGCTCAAGCATCTCCGCAACTACAAGGTCGGATAAGGCGTCGGAGCCAACGAAGCCTGCCAAGGGCGGGGGAACCAAGAGCCAGCTCTCGGAGAGCCTCTCAAATCCGGCCTCATCCGCTGGCCCTGAGACCCACATCTTGAGGGGGGGCTCGAACGGCGCTGCAGATAGGGAATCGACGGGCAATCCAAGAAGGAGAGCATGCATCACCGAGTTTCCGACTACCGAGACTATGGATACATCCTCCTCCCTGACATCTACAGCTTTGCAGAGTTTCGAGGACAGATCCTCTATGCCTTGAATCGCCATGTTCCTCAACGCCTCCCTCTCACCTTCCAAGGCCTTCTCCATCCTAGTGATCACATCAGCTCCCCTCGACACTTGGGGGTTCCTCACGAAACCCTCGACCAGAGGTCTCCCGTTCCTCAGGTCGAGCAGCGATCCGGATATGTTGGTAGTCCCAAGATCCACCGCAAGTCCGATTTCTCCCCCTCCGGAGCGGAAGGCGATTCCTTTGAAGCTGAATGAGGGTTGAGGGAGAGATCTGGGGAGGGCCATATCTCCAAGTCCGGATTTCCTGATCAGAGGGCTCAGCTCGAATCGGGGCATCATTCCCGAGACTGTGGCCACAGGGGCTATTCTGGGGACCTCGACAGCTACATTCCCCATCACTTTAGTCCTGCAAGCTAGCCTCATCTCCCTCTCTATCACACCGGTCAGTCGCTCTTCCCTAGTAGGAGGGGTCACCTTTCCCTCGAGCACTCTCACGGCGCATCCTCCGCAGTACCCAGCGCCTCCACACGGCAGGGGGAATGATACGGTTCTGCTGAGTATATCGGATAGTAGCTCGCCCTTGTCCGCCTCGACCTCCACGCCAGCGGGTAGGATCTTCACCCGCACTCGCTCTGTAGGGATGTGACCACCTCCACTATTACTCTGAGCTTACTTATGGCCACTTCATACGCTCGGGGTCCAGCGGCCTTCAATCCACCGAACCCACAATCCCCGCTGATCAAGTCTATTCTCTCAGCCCCGAACCTCTCCATCAACTCCTTGAGGAGCCCGCTTACCACCTCTCTCCTCTCCACCTCCATGCTCTGCGCGCTCACCACACCGGGGGAGATAACCTTGTCAGCATCCTCCAGCTTCTGTCGGGAGAACCTCTCGAGATTAGATCTGGAGTCGAAGAACTCGTGGCTCAGATACCTCACGGGAACCTTCATCAGCAATTCCGAGAGCTTGGGAGATAATTTCCCGCATATATGGGTGCCTTTCTCGGCCTTTACGCTGGAGAAGACCCGCTCATATGATTCTATTATGTCCTCCTCCCTGTAATCGAAGAGGATCCTCCTCCCCACCAAGAGCCCTATGACCGGCTCATCGACGAAGATGTATCCGAACCCAACGGAATCCATTCTCTCGGCTATCTTTGACACGTAGGGGACGAAGAAGTCGAATAGAGCTTTCTTGTCCGCCAAGAGTGAGTTAAAGACCCCGCCATCCCCTACCTCTACCCTGCTCGCCAGTGTGAAGGGGCCCGTTAGGGGGAGCCTGACTGTGGACAAGTCGAAGTTCATCTCGTTGGCAAGTTCGAGGAACCATTCTACCTCATCCAACTTGGGTAGTTCAGGCTCGCCGTGAAGGTCGATGGGCCTATACTTGCCGCCCCCTATGGGCTCGAGTTGACCCATCTCCGCCAAAGGTTCCAAGTACATGTCCGTGAAAGGTCTGAGCTGGGGAACTGGTGGGACAGTAATTCCTGCATCTACCGTGTCGAGGAACGCCCTTCTCAGATTATCCGGGGAGTGGTCCAAGGGGTAGCTGCCCACGTGGGAGGTCCTCATAGACACCCAGCCAGTGAGTGAGTTGAGGAATTAAGTCTTCTCATCTGCTGGCAGGGACGCACTCATCCCTTAAAAGGAGGGACGGATTCTATGATGGGATGAGGATAGACTCGAGTACGAGGCTCACATGCCTTCTCGGGCATCCGGTGCACCACTCGATCTCACCGGCCATCCACAACGCCTCCTATGAGAGGATGGGGATAAATGCCATCTACTTGGCCTTCGATGTGCTCGATTTCCCTAAGGCCTTGGATGGGTTGAGGGCTCTGGGGACCGTTGGCTGTAATGTGACGATCCCGTATAAGGAGATGGCTCACGACTCCGTTGACTGGTTGAGCGATGAGGCCAAACTAGTAGGTGCTGTGAACACGATAAGATTCGAGGAGAAGGCATTGGGCTATAACACGGATGTCAGCGGCGTCCTCCATAGCCTAGAAATTCTAGGGATACGCAGCATTGAGAACGCGCTGCTTCTAGGTGCCGGTGGCGCCGCCCGTTCCGTCCTCGTGGGGCTTTCTGGAAGGGTTGAAAGGGTCTACGTAACCTCTAGGAGGATCGAGCGGGTGAAGAGGGTCCTCCCTCTATGCGATAAGCTTGGGTTCGATGCTGTGGCCGTGGAATGGGAAGAGAGATCTCGAGTCGCTGAAAAAGCTGACCTCCTGATCAACGCCACCCCTCTAGGCACGCTAGGTGAGGGGATTCCATTGGATCCCGGCTACTTGAAGCCGAGTTGTTACGTGTTCGATCTCGTGTACAACCCTCCTGAGACTGTACTTGTGAGGGAGGCCAAGAGGAGGGGTTGCAAGGCTGTCGGTGGTCTCCCCATGCTCGTGAGACAGGCGGCCGAGGCTGAGAGGATATGGTTCGGCATCGATCCAGATGAGAATCTGATGATGGAGGTGGCTGAGTCTCTCCTAGGTGGTGGAAATGGTTGAGGTTCGGGTGAATGGAGCTATAACCGTCGTTAATGCGATAGCCAGCTGGAAGGGGGCAGCTATCTCGATTGATTTCGAAGTGAGGGCTCGAGCCGAACCTTCCAACGAATTGGAGGTGGAACCCGGGGACCCTCTCGTCAGGGAAGCAGCACTTCTAGCCCTGAAAGAGGTGGGTGGTGATGGGGTAAGGGTTCGGGTGGACTCGGAGATCCCAGCGGGCTGGGGTTTGAAGAGCAGTAGTGCCGTGGCCAACGCTGTTGTACTATCCGTCATGGCTCTTCACGGCAGGAGGGACCTCTTTGAGGCCTTGAAAATTTCAGTTAAAGCTGCTAGGTCGGCGGGAGTTACCATCACCGGTGCTCTAGATGACGCGGCCGCTTCCATGCTGGGAGGATTCGTTATGACCGATAACTCGAGGGATGAGCTGGTCATGAGGGCTCCCATAAAAGAGATGGAAGTTCTAGTGCTCCTGCCCGAGAGTCACGCTCCAAAGTCCACTATCGAGGTCGACACGGATCTCCTGAGGTCCTACGCTGGGACTGTTGATTCCATATTCTCTCTTCTCCCGAGAAGGATATGGGATGCCATGACGCTGAACGGCCTACTTTACTCACTACTGTTAGGTTACGACCCTTCTCCAGCTCTGGAGGCGGTGAGACTCGGAGCATTGGGAGCGGGCCTGTCCGGTACAGGTCCGGCTGTGGCGGCCGTATGTGAGAGCTGTGAGGAGATAGAAGAAGCATGGTTCGCCTTGGGAAGAGTCATTAAGAGGAGGATCACGAATAGGAGGGCGAGAATTAGGGAGTAGGAATGAGAAGGCCGGACCAGAGGATAGAGATCAGTGGAGCCATTAGAAGACTGGGGAGCATGTTTCCCATCTTTATCCTCCTGACCTTGAGGAGGTTGAGAGCCAATCCCAGTAATATCACCCCACCGGCTCCGGTAAGATCACCTACGGCCGCTTCGGGGAGAGAAGCGCCTATTAGAGAGCCCACGATGGACAGAGACCCTTGGAACAGGAAGAGCGGGATGGAGGAGAACACTACACCAGGACCGAGGGCTGTCGCGTAGGCCATGGAGGCGAAGCCGTCCATCACGGATTTGGCCATTATTATGGATGGATCGCCCATTCCATCCCTTATGGAGCCGATAATAGTCATGGGACCTACGCAAAACGTGAGGAAAGCTGTCATGAGTCCTTCCACGAAGTTTGAGTCCCCTCCTATCCTTTGTCTCAGGCGCTCCGCCGCACCCTCCAAGATCTCCTCCAGTCCGAGACTTTCACCGAGCAGAGTTCCTGTAAGCAGCCCCAAGATCAGACCAATGGGGTTCCTCGTTTCCAGCGCCATGCTTGTCCCTAGATAGAACGTGAAAAGACCTACGACCTGAAATACCGTCTCCTTCCCCGAATCTCCCATCCTCTTACCTAGGAGGAGACCAGCAGACGATCCAACCAGCACAGTGACCGTGTTAATGATGGTTCCGAGCATCCAAGGTTACGGCTGCCCGCAATAATAACTTTTGAGTTCGATCCAGATAATACAAGCAGTCTCAGGATGGGAGAGGACCACGATCGATCCTTCCCTAGAGTTTCCATGTTCGACCTCAGTATGGGGGTTTTATCTCATCCCACCTGGCCAAGCTCACATTTTGTTTGACGAAGTCCGGGAGTAGTTTGAAGTAAGTGCGCCTCATATATCTTTCATCCGCCAGAACGAAGATTCCTTCGTCCTCTTCCGATCTGATGACCCTTCCCAACGCTTGGGAAGCTCTTCTGAGGGCCGGAACCACGTATGACAGGTATCTTCCCCTCTTCTTCCCGTAGATCCTCTGATTGTACTCGATGAAGAGTCTGGTCTTTGTGGTGAGGCGGTCGAATGGTATTCCCAAGAGCATCACCCCCTCCAACTCCTCTCCGGGGAAATCGGCTCCCTCCGCGAATCTACCCCCGGCAGGCGCCACCAGAAGGCCTTCCTTCCCTAGTTTAGGTAGAGACTTGAACTCCCTGAGTATCCAGCTCGCCTCATCACCGGGCATATCCCTCCTCTCTACGAACATGTGCCTCCCGTGGTCCTCTGCGAGCTCCTTTATTCCGGGGAGTACCTCCTCTTGAATCCTGTAGCTGGCCGTGAATATAGCTAAGTTTCCTGGGAGCGATAGAAACGCGTCTACGACTCTGAGGTACCTCCTGACCATCTCAGCCGAGAGTTCCTCTCCCTTGGTGCTCACTCCGCTCACTATAAGGCTCCTCACTTTCTCAGGATCGGCCATCGAGGGTATGCTCATCCTGGCGCAATTCTCGACGCCCGCGGTTTCGGCGAATGCGTCTATTGGCTCGAGCGTGCCTGACATGAAGACGACGCTGTAGAAGTCATTCCATACCGGGGCCAAGGACTCCTTGGTCCTCATGTCCCACACCTCCAGCTTAATACCCGACCTCTCCTTGGAGTAGAGGTAAGCTACTCCCTCCTGCCCTCTCTTCTCCAAGGCCACGATGAGGAACTCCGCCATGGAGTTGAGGTAGGAGCGCGGTTCCTTGCTTCTCCTCATCTGGTCCCGATACACCTCCTCCGCTATCGCGTACATGGCCTTTATGTCGTCCGGACCCAGATCCGTCTCCCCGAGAAAGGAATCCAGGTCGAACACTCCGTCCTCCGAGACCGCTACTTGGGACATGAATGTGAGGGTTGAGGAGAGCTTCTCTCCTAAACCGGTCTCGTCATCCGGATCGTGCCTCTTAACCTCCTTCAGGGCCCTCTCCACGGTTGTCGAGGTCACACTCTTGCTATTCAACTCCATTGCGGCCCTCTCTATGTTATGGGCCTCATCGACGACGAGTACGGACTCCCTGAAGGGTACCTTGTGCCTGATGACCCATCCCAAGGGAGAGAGGACGTAGTTGTAGCTGAGTGAGATAACGTGGGAGTACTCTAGAAAGGCAATCTGGAGGAAGTAGGGGCATACCTTCATCTCCCTCGCGAGTTCGAAAGTCTCAGAGAACGTGAGGGGATTAGGAGGGGGGACTACTTCCTCGCCCTTTAACCTCTTCAGGTTCCTGTGGTAGGGGCACTTGTCCCTCCTCATCCTGCAGAGGGTCCCCACTCCCTCGTAGCTGGTGACTCCTAGATCTCTAGCGAGGGGACACATGTCCCTCTTACCCCTGAAGGAGAGGCCGAAAACGGACTTCCTCCTGCTAATCAGTTTCAGCTCCTCTATGGGTCTGTCTGTCTCGTTCCCAGTCCTGACAGCCCATATAATGGCTCCATCCATCTCCTCTATTATCGGAAGCAATGCCGCGAGGACCACTGGTGTCTTCCCAAATCCAGTTGGGGCGTGGAGACAGAACCCCCTGCCTTCCTCCACTGCCGACCTTATGGAGACTATAGCCTCCCTCTGAAATCTACGTGGCTTATAGGGGAAGTACTCCATGGCATCTTCCCAATACATCAACCACAACCTCTACTCTCAGTAAAAGTGGTTCCCCTATGAGGAACGCGATGCACTAGGGATCGGTAGCGGCGTTCATGAGGTCCCTCGCCATTTCCCTGAGATCCTCCAACTCTCTCATCCAAAACTCAAAAACTCTATCTGGGTCTATTGATACGTACGCGTGAACTAGGACATTTCGGAACCTAGCAATCCTCCTATAAGTGTCTGCTCTCTCAGGAGGTACAAGTCCGGCTTCCTCGAGCACTGTGATAGTATCAGCATAACTCTCAGGAGGCCTATGCCCCTTAGCCGCAGCTATGTGCTGCGGTATGTCTAAAAGACATTCAATGGACAGATGCAAAAGTCTTTCCACCGCCATTCGGTATACCAAGGATTTGTAAAATTCTTCCTCGTTCGATTTCAGTTCCTCTAAGGAGGATAAATATCCCCTCAGTAGCTCTATTCTGGACTTGACCGCTTCCATGTCAACCTCCAACGGTCAGCCACCTCTCCGTGTAATTCCAGATCACTCTCCTGAGATACTCCAAATCAGCCCACTCGTCGTAAACCTTAGTCATGAAGTGGATTAGTTCTCTCTCGTCTCCAACGTAAAGCAGTTCACCTTTCAAGGCAGAAAATCTTATTCTGGGAGGAGCCTTATTGAGGATGATGAGATCTACTTCTCTCCTGAGATATCTTTGAAGCTCCAGATATAACCATTCGATATCACGCTCTAGCGGTTCATCTTTGAAGAGAACGGCAATGTCCACATCGCTAAGTGGATGGATTCTTCCTTTTAGCGAGGAACCGAAGAGTATAATCGCTACTATACCTCTCCTCTTTAATTCTCGCTCTACTAACTTAAGTCTATTTCTGAGGGTGGACATATGCACTCTTCTCCTTTCCATTTTCCTAGTATCTACACTGGCATCAAATATTCAAATGTATCTAAAGAGATCTCTAACCTTTTCTCCTTATTGCATATTGACTCTTTCTTTTGCGCCTAGCTGTCTTTGTTGTTCGATTTAAAGTTCGTTTCCCGTATTAAAAAGAAAGAGGAATTATTAATTATTGAGATAAGAGAAGAATTAATCGGAAAGGGTAGGGAGTGTAGTATCAAATTTACTTGGCAAGCCTGGGTGGCTGAGCCTCTTAAGTGGAGGTAACCACTCACCACTCAATAAAAGTAGCATATGGTACATTAAAGTTGGTAAAAAAAATAGGTACTTCCACAAATTCTGGAGATCTATAGACTATGGTATTCTTATCACGTTTACGATAAACACCTGAGGGTAATTACACGAACCCATGCAGCCGCAATATGAATAATACGGGCATCCGTATGTGCTGTGATAGGTCAGTGTATAATCAGCTATCATATAATAAGAGTAAAACCTTATGTAAGGGCTCATTTTCGCGTATGTAACGGCGCAAAAACCATGAAATTTAGTATTAGCTGACCCGCAGGTTCCTCCACAGTTACTTGCGTATTCTCACCCCGGAGAGTCTATAAGGCCGAAGATATAATCTCCTTCCATAAGAAAATGCATCCAGCGATTGTAATGAATGTCACACCATCGCTCTCCTCAGGTGCGTACATCTTACAGCCTGATTCACCCCAACCTCCGCAGAAATGCCAGAACCACCACTTCCAGTGAAAATTCGTGTTATAGACCGTTACAGGTCCCTGATACCATTGCCCACATTCCCAAGCTGACTTATAGTCGGTAAGCTTTAGGTTTCTCGCCCTTTGCCGTTTCCTCGGTCGCATCCAATGCCTTTTCCAGATACTGTGGTGTGAGCTTGTCCAGATCTGCTGGCGTGATTTCCACGCTTCCTATTCCGTATGGCTCAATGGTCTTCACTCTAATACTGAGGTTCCTCTGGAGGAACGCCCTGATGATGCTCAGGTACAGATCCATGGACCCTTCCTTGTACTTCACCTTGTACCTGTCTATGCTATAGAGGACCTGCACCTTGACCGCCTTGAAGTTTGGGGCATATTTGGAGATGAGATCCGCCATCATATTAGCATATGACAGGTTAGTACCCGGCGGCAGGGTAAAGGCCACGATGAGGGTTGCGTTCACCTGTTTGAGCCAGTCGGCGGCCTCCTCGTCTAATTGCTTGGCCTTCTCCATTATCTTGACAAGCTCTTCCCTGGTCCAGAAAAGTTCATCGTAAGCGAGGCCGTATGTTTCGCCTAACCATCGCGTGAAATTCAGATACTTTAAACTATATTCCCTGTCTTCCTTTAATTTCTCTAAAGTGACATTCATGAAGCTGTCCAATAGATCCTTCTTGACCTTTGAGATGGGAGGGGAGTAGACGGGTCCCATCGAAAGGCTCATAGACTCCGGAGGGTTAAGCGCGAACGATAGGATAACTGACAAAATAATTAACAAAGAGGCGGATATTACCAAGGCAGTTATTCTACTTTTCGAGATCATTGATGTCTACCAAAAATATTTGGATTGATACATATTTAAATATTCTTCAATTTTTGACGAAAGATGGAATAGATATACTTTGGAACATCATATTATTGGACATCATTAGATCGAGAACAGGGACATTTCCACATAATTCGCCGTGCTTTTCTGTGTGTTAAGATATTATATTTATAAGATATTATATTTATTTATTACTTAATCCATTTTCGCTCTACCTTCATTCCACAGCATTTACTAGTGTGGCGCCCTACATCTACTCCATTCAAGAAAGTGTTTCGCCTTTCCCTTGCCAACAAGACAAGAAGGAAAGTTCGGTCTCAATCCATTTTCGGTTAGAGCTTATTAACCAGTCTCCTAGACTATCCCGTGATGAGGAAATACCTGCTCGCGAACAGTATCGAAGTGTTCCCCTACGGAGCCATGGTGAACAGCACGCTGGTAGTGGCGGACCTCCACTTGGGCTATGAGGATGCGTTGAGGGAGAAAGGAGTGGAACTCCCTTATGAGCAGTACCCGTGGATAAAAGGGGAAATTCTGAGGTATATTAGTGAGAGAGATCCGGAAACGGTGGTCCTCAACGGTGACATAAAGCACGAGTTCGGAGGGGCCCTCAGTCAAGAGTGGAGGGAGGTCCTAGATCTGATAAGGTCTCTGAGGGAGGAGGGTGTGAGGATCGAGGTGGTCAGGGGGAACCACGATAACTACCTGATCCCCATCCTCCTCAGAGAGGGCATTGAGATAAGGGATCCTTACCTCATCCTTGGTAACATTATGTACTTTCACGGGCATAAGGAACTGCTAGCGATTCCAGAAGGGGTGGATCTCATAGTGATGGGGCATGAGCATCCAGCAATATCGCTCAGGGACGATTTGGGTGGAGGACACAAGCTCAAGGTGTTCCTCAGGGGAAACTACATGGGGGCCGAGGTCCTCGTCCTGCCCGCCCTTTCCCCACTAGCTCCAGGGACGGATATACTGAGGGTGGGGAGCAACGGTCTGCTCTCACCCCTATTGAGGCGAGTGAATCTGGATAATTTCATCGTTTATATTGTGGACGAGGAGGTGGGTGTAGAGGAGCTGGGTCCCCTCGGCGTGGTGAAGAGGGCTGCTAGGGTGCTCTAATGAGATGCGCGGTGTTCGATATAGATAACACGCTATTCGACGCCAGGAACAGGTTCGAGGTGGCCATAAGCCGATTCGGAGTGAGGTCTCCGAGGGAGCTGCCGTTCGAACTTCAGAAGGAATTTTGGAGAGATTTCATGGATCCCAGCCTCCTGAAACTGGATAGACCGTTATACAGGGCTATAGAGATGGTCCACGATGCAAAGAAGAGAGGTTTGAGGGTCGTTTTGATTACAGGGAGATACGAGTGGCTCAGAAGGGATACCATCCTCCAGCTCATGGCCGCTGGCATTCCCTTCGACGAGCTGGTCATGAGGCCCAACGACAACTATCAAGTGGATAGGGAACTGAAACCCTCCTTAGTTAGGAAACTGGGCTGCGAGGTGGTCGAGTATCACGATGACGATTTGGAGACGCTGTTGGAGGTCAGAAAGATCTTTCCCGAAGCTCTTCTCTTCCTGCACAGGCCCGATGGAACCTTCGAAATGCTAGTTGGGAAAGAGTAGATCCCATCGAGCTTGCAACGCTAAGTGGTCATTTGCAGGGGGACTCCTCCACCTTTCCTCACCGATACCATGCGATGGCCTGCCTTTCCGGAACAATGTTACCAATTTAGGTAATTATACGATATTAGCATGTCGTTTAAGGAAGCTAAAATAAGTATCATTAAATTGTTTACCATTTAATTTTCTACATTTTCGTTTAAGATCGGAAGCGGTGCCCACCAAGGTTATCAAACCCTCCCTGTATGAAGCGCGGTATTCATGATAGCTAGGGCCCTCAGGGAGTACACTAAAGCGGAAGTGCTTGAGGTGCTCCACCCGGCTGTAGCCCTCTGGTTCGACTCCAAGTTCGTCGATCTAAGTCCTCCACAGAGATACGCTGTGGTTCCGATCCATGAGGGTAGGAATGTCTTGGTCACCAGCCCCACGGGCACGGGCAAGACCCTGACGGCCTTCCTGTCCATAATAAGTGAGCTCTTGGAGATGGGTGAGAGGGGGGAGCTCCAGGACTCGGTTTACGCCATATACATTTCCCCGCTGAGGGCGCTGAACAACGACATATACAGGAACCTAGAGGTCCCTCTCAGAGAGATAAGGGAGCTTTCGCCTAATCTACCGGAGATAAGACATGCAGTAAGGACTGGTGATACTCCTTCCAGTGAAAAAGCCAAGCAGCTTAGAAAGCCGCCTCACATACTCATAACGACTCCCGAGACGCTGGGCATCATTCTAACGGCTCCCAAGTTCAGGGAGAAGCTGAAGACCGTTAAGTGGGTCATAGTGGATGAGATCCACAGCTTAGTGGAGAACAAGAGGGGTACCCATCTCTCCCTCTCTCTAGAGAGGTTGAGGTGGCTGGTAGGCAGGAACTTCATCAGGATAGGTCTATCGGCCACGATAAATCCCCTCGATGAGGTCGCCAAGTTCTTGGTGGGCTACGAGAATGGCAGGGCTAGGGACTGCTTGATAGTCGAGACCAACTGGGCCAAGGCCCTCGACCTAGCTCTGCTATCACCGGTGAGCGATCTGGTGAACACGCCCACGGAAGTGGTCTCGGCTAGGATGTACAAGCTCATTTCCAAGCTCATAAAGGAGCATACCACTACCCTCATATTCACCAACACGAGGAGCGGAACCGAGAGGGTCGTCTTCCACCTGAAGAAGGTCCTGAAGGATAGTGTGGAGGACATAGACGAGAAGATAGCTGCTCACCACAGCTCCCTCTCTAGGGATGTGAGGGGTGAGGTGGAGGAAAGGCTGAAGAGAGGGGAGCTCAAGGCGATAGTGAGCTCCACTAGCTTGGAGCTGGGCATCGACATAGGCTACATAGATCTGGTGGTGCAGATAGGCAGTCCCAAATCAGTGACTAGGGCATTGCAGAGGATCGGTAGGGCCGGTCACAGGCTCCACGAGGTCTCTAAGGGCAGGTTCATTGTCGCGGATAGAGATGATGCTGTCGAGGTTGCGGTCATGCTCCGTGAAGCGTTAGCGGGCAGGCTGGACAGGGTGCACATTCCTAGGAGGCCCCTCGACGTGCTGGCGCAGCATATAGTGGGAATGGCCGTCGAGAGTAAGTGGAGGGTCGAGGACGCCTATAATCTCGTGAGGTCGGCCTATCCCTACGTGGACCTGAGCTGGGAGGATTTCGAGTCCATCCTCAGGTACCTAGCCGGGGAGTACACCCAGCTGGAGAGCAGGAAGGTATACGGGAAGATATGGTACGACCCGGAGGAGGGGGTATTCGGTAGGAGGGGGAAGTACGCTAGGGTGATCTACGCCACCAACATAGGGACGATACCCGACGAGGTCGCCGCCAAGGTGTACACCACGGAGGGCAGGTACGTGGGGAACTTGGAAGAGGGCTTTCTAGAGAGGCTCATGCCTGGGGACAGGTTCGTGCTGGGCGGAAAGGTCTATGAGTTCGTGTCGGCGAGAGGGCTGAGGGTCAAGGTCAGGCCAGCCTTCGATCAGAAGCCGACAGTGCCTGCGTGGTTCTCGGAGATGCTTCCTCTCAGCTACGAGCTCGCCTTGGAGATTGGGAAGTTCAGGGGCGAGTTCTTCAAGATGCTCGAGGAGGGGGCCACTAAGAGGGAGCTTGTTAGCATGATAATGAGGATGAGCAATGCGAACAGGATGGCGGCCCTCGCCATATACAACTACCTGAGACAGCAGTACCTCTACCTGAAGTCTCTCGGCGTGAGCGTGGAGGATATGCCGTCCCACGAGGTCATCTTGGTTGAGAGCTACGTAGATGAGGAGGGGAGGATACACCAAGTGACCCACTCCCTCTACGGCCGGAGGACCAATGACGCCCTCTCAAGGGCCCTAGCCTATATAGCTGGGAGGAAGGTGAGGAGGAACCTGGGGATAGCGGTTAAAGATACTGGATTCGCGATTATATATCCTAGGGGAGTTAAGCCTGTCGCAACGATAGAGGATTTGGTGGGATGGGACCTCAGGGATGTACTAGAGAAGGCTCTGGCGAAGACGGAGCTCCTCAGGAGGAGGTTCAGGCACGTAGCTGCTAGGGGATTGATGGTCCTCAGAAACTACAAGGGATACGAGATCAGCGTTAACAAGCAGCAGATAAGTGCTCAGAGTCTCCTCAGGATAGTCGAGAAGATAGAAGGATTTCCCCTGCTTAAGGAAGCTTATAGAGAGATCTTGGAGGATTACATGGATGTTGAGAGGGCTGAGGAGGTGGTGGGCGGCATAGAGAGCGGTAGGATAAGGGTCGTTGACATAGGCATGGTGGATGTGCCCACGCCCTTCGCCCACAACATAGTTCTGGAGGGTCTGAGTGACCTGATATTCATGGAGGATAAGATGGCAGCTTTGAGGAGGTTCCAGAGTGAGATAGAGAAAATTATAAGGGGTGAGGTCGGCTGACCGCCTCCGTTTTTAACTTCTTTAGAGAGGAATTCTAGGAGTTACATGGTCTCGATGACAGGTATCTTCGGTTCCCTCGTGAGGTTCCTCGTGACCCTAGTTGTGAGTGCCGTCGTCCTATGGTTGGCTCAGAAGATAGTGCTTCCCGAGAAGAAGGAGCGGTCCTTCCTATCGGCTTTGGCCCTCGCCTTCGTTTGGTCAGTGATAGACTTCGTGCTCGGGATCATCTTCGTATTGCTCCCCCTGTGGATACTAGAGAAGATCTTAATCATAGTGATCTGGATCTGGGTGCTGAAGGTGTGGTTTAGGGTCGGGTGGTTGACTGCTGCGGCCATCTCGGTAGTTGCTTGGATCATCTCGGCTGTGATAGGTTTCTTCCTGATGATCCTCCATCTGCTCTGATTCCCAGCACCGTCTCCAATTTTTCGAAGGCCTTTCCTATCTCTTTAGGTTTAAGCACGAGTTCCTCGAACACCAGCCTGTGGAGAGAATTCAGGGGCGTCTCGTCGAAGTAGATGTTCACCACTTCCACACCCTCCAACACTGCCACTTCCCTTGGATCCCTCCTCTCTATGGTGTAACCATCCCTGTGAAGCTTGAGAAGTCCGGGAACCGCTATCGTCTTGATCAGGGTTGCGAGTGGCAAGGTACCAGCCTTGTTTATCAGGCGGGATGGGGTGACCCTGTCCGCGCCGACCAAGCCCACGGCCCCTTTCCTCTTGGAGTACCATGGGAGGAGGGCATCAACCACTAGAGTCACCTTGAACCCTGCGTCTCTGAGAATTTCTGCGGTCCTTAGCCCCTCTCTTCCCGGTCTAGATTCCCCGACTATCACCTCGCTCACGGATGACCTCTTCAGACAGTTTATGACTGCGGAGCTCCTGCTTAAAGTAGCTATAACTTCGATTCCCAGCTCAGATAGGAGGTTAGAGCATGTAGAAGCCAGTTCCTCCTTGGATCTACCGTAGAACTCCCTTAACTTGAACAGAGAGCCGGAGCACGCTGCCATCTCCAAGTATTCCAGGGCCGTCATCTCTGGATGAGCTTCTCTGAGGACTCTAGCATCTTTGCACGGATCTCTCGACTTATTGAGTAAGATCAGGGCCTCCTCGAATATCTCCAACGAGCCCCTCGTCCTGTCCTCTATCAGGCGGCGAATATCAGTATTCGTAGGCTGGGCCCTCCTCGAACGTATATTTAACGGTCTTGAACTCTTTCCTGAGTTCTGAAACCTCTCTAGCGACTTCCTTTGGATCCTCTCCGTCTATAAGGACCTCCCTGTAGAACTTCGCCACCTCCCTCATCTCGTCCGGTCCCATGCCGAGCCTGGTGAGTTCGGAGACCCCCAGCCTCAGGCCGCCCGGATCCTTGAAGCTCCTTCCCCTCTTTATGTCCCACGGAAGGAGGTTCCTGTTCACAATTATGTTGGCCTCCTCCAGCAGCTTCTCGCACTTGTATCCTCCACCCAGATCGTCAACATCGAGGAGGACCTGATGGCTCTCGGTGAACCCCAAGTGCTCTGCTACCACCTTGAATCCCTCGTCATGCAACGCCTGGGCCAAGGCTTTCGCGTTCTTAACAACAGCCTCAGCGTACTCCTCACCAAATGCGAGCATCTCCGCGGCTGCTATTGCCAGCGCTGCCACCGCATGAAGATGGTGGTTGCTCAAGAGACCCGGGAAGTTGGCCAACTTGATCAGTTCGAATTTTTCCTCGTCGTTAGTGATCACCGCACCGTGCTGGGGGCCGAAGAAGGTCTTGTGGGTGCTGAAGGTCATCACATCGGCTCCTTCATTTAAGGGACGCTGGAACTTACCTCCCGCAATTAAACCAGCGACATGAGCGGCATCGTAGTTAACCGCAGCTCCCATGGACTTAGCCGCCTCCACTAGCTCTTTCACCGGTTGAGGGAAGAGTATCACGCTGCCTCCCATCATTATCAGTTTGGGCTTGTACTTTTCCATCCTGTTGATGGTCTTATCGGCATCTATGTTCATGTTCTCGTCGTCGAAGGCTATGTACTTCACATCCAAGCCCCTGACGGCTCCTGCCGTACCCCCTATGAACTGTCCCTTGGACCCCTTCAAGGGTCCCATGCTGATGTGCCCTCCCTTGGTTATGGGCAGCGCCATCACGACATCTCCTGGCTGTGTGAGGGCCGTATATACGGATAGGTTAGCAACTACCCCGCTTATTGGACGTACATCTGCGAACTTCACCCCGTACAGCTTCTTTATGAGCTCCATCGCAAGCGATTCGACATCGTCGATGTACTTCGTCCCGGCGTAGACTCTCTCCCCCACCCATCCCTCAGCGTACCGGTGACCGAAATCGCTGGTCATTGCCCTCCTAACTGCAGGACTAGTGACATTCTCGCTGGCTATCATGGGTAGAGACGAGTCGAACCACCTATGGTGTTCCTCAATTGAGGATAGGACTCTCCTGTAAGCATCCTCCGGATCCAAACACCCACCCAGTTTCCACCGAGGGGAGAAGTTATAACTGTGTGTCGAAGAAAGCCGGGATGCTCGGGGAATACGAGCTTCGCTGCATCAAATGCGGCAGGACCTACAGAGCCGACCCTTGGACCATAGTTTGCCCTCACTGCGGAGGCCTGCTGGAGCCCGTCTTCAGGAGGAAGCCCCTCGGCGTATCTTGGGCTCTTTTCAGGACGAGGAGGTTCGGGGTATGGAGGTATAAGGAGCTTCTACCCAGAGTGAGGCCCATAACAATGGGCGAGGGAGGTACTCCCCTCATAAAGATAGGCGAGGGGCTCTGGGTGAAATTCGAGGGGAGCAACCCAACAGGATCCTTCAAAGATAGGGGAATGACTGTAGCAGTGTCCTTGGCCAAGGAGGCTGGTGTGAAGAGCGTCATATGCGCCTCCACTGGTAACACCTCCGCCTCCGTCGCTGCTTACGCCTCCAGAGCGGGCATGAGGAGCTTCGTCGTACTGCCGAGGGAAAAGGTAGCCAAGGGGAAGCTGGCTCAGGCGGTGCTCCACGGTGCCACCATCGTGGAGATAGACGGTCCCTTCGATGCCGCATTGGATGTGGTGATGAAAGTATCTGGGAGGGAGAGCGGACTTTATCCCCTCAATTCAATCAATCCTTGGAGGTTGGAGGGTCAGAAGACCCTCGCCTTCGAGATAGCCGATGAGATAGGCGTGCCGGACTGGGTCGTGCTGCCCGTAGGAAACGCTGGCAACATTTCAGCGATATGGAAGGGATTCAAAGAGATGAGAGAGCTGGGTCTGATCGACAAGATGCCTAGGTTGGCGGGCATACAGGCAGCGGGCGCCTCTCCAATAGCTAGAGCTCTTAAGAAGGGGCTTAGCGAGCCTATCTTTAATGATAATCCCGAGACCGTGGCCACCGCGATAAGAATAGGGAGGCCTGTGAACTGGCCGAAGGCCTTCAAGGCCCTCAGGGAGAGCAGGGGTGTCGTCGAGATCGTGACCGATGGAGAGATTCTGGAGGCTCAGAGGAAGCTAGGGAAAATGGGTGTGGGGGTGGAACCAGCTTCGGCCGCATCGTACGCGGGTTACCTGAAGTTACTGGGAAGGGAGATCTTCCCGGACGACAGGGTTGTGCTTGTGGCCACCGGCCACGCCCTAAAGGATCCGGACGCCTTTCCATTCCCCGAGCCAGTGAGGGCCTCCAGCGTTGATGAGGCCGTGGATAAGATAAGGGGGCTAGCCCTATGAGGGTCAGGGCGTGGAGCACTAGCGCCAACTTGGGGCCTGGTTATGACATAATGGGGATAGCAATTGATGCGTTCTCCGACACGGTCGAGATCGAGCTTGTTAGCGGTGGCCCGGACGCTGTAGTTACTGAGGTTAAGGGCCCCTATGCGAAGTCCGTACCCCTCGGAAGGAGAAACAGTGCTGCCGCTGCCGCCAGAGCCGCATTGAAAGCTGCGGAGCAGCATTTAACCGCTAGGATAAAGCTTTGGAAGGGAGTTCCGCCGGGTAGGGGTCTAGGAAGCAGTGGCGCGTCCTCGGCCGCAGCGGTGAGGGCAGTGGACTTGGAGCTGGGTGGTGTGCTATCGGAGGAGGATCTCGTGAGAGCAGCGGCTGAAGGGGAGAGGGAGGCATCGGGTTCTCCTCACCCGGATAACGTCGCTCCCTCTCTGTTCGGGGGGTTGGTCGTCATAGGAAGGAGGATCGTGAAGCTGGATCCTGATGCGAGGTTCGTCCTATCCGTTCCCTGGACACCTATTCCCGAGAGGAAGACTGAAAAAATGAGGTCCCTGGTCCCCAGAAGCGTGAAGATTGAAGAGATGATCAGGCACTACTCCCACTTGGCCTCCTTACTGCTCGGACTTGCTACAGGCGATTTGAGGTTAGCAGGAGAGGGGATGTCTTACTCCCTAGTAGACGAGTCCCGATCCAGGCTCATTCCAGGATATAGGGAGGTCAGGGACATAGCTATGAGATCTGGGGCCCTAGGTGTGTCCATCAGCGGAGCAGGACCGAGCATGCTGTTCCTATGCGAGGAGTGCGACCGAGTTGCCGAAGAGGTGAGGCGGGCTTATAAGGGGCTAGGTATACCAGCAACGGTGATGAATGTGGCGCCGGCTGGCGGCGCTGATGAGGTATGAGGGATCCCCTATGGAGGACTTAGTGGCCTTAGCTCTCCTGATAGTGGAGCTCACCCTGCTAATAGCCACCATAATCCTGCTCTACCTCAGCAGACATGAACTCGAGGGTAGGAAGAGGCTTGTGGAGCACCTCATGGAAGTGACCAAGATGCTCACTAGAACCCAGTACTTTAATGCGGTGCTGGAGGCCATGAGAGGAGCTGCTAAAGAGATCTTCGGGTCTGTGACGGGCGCTAAGCCCAAGGACTCTACCGAATTCTTCGACAAGATCGTCAAGGAGATAGAAGCTGCCACATCGAGGGGTGTGAAAATTAGGTACATGATGCCCAAGGGAAGGGAGAAGCTCTACGTGGGTTACAGGTATTCGAAGGCCGGGGCCGAGGTTAGGTACCACGGAGGACTCGTAGTGTACGATCTCAGACACATGGTGGTTGACGACAGAGTCGTGGTCATGGGATTCCCGGAGAAGATAGGGGTGGAACAGCCCACGAGAACTGGTATAAAGGTGGAGTCGGAGAGTCTGGCGAAGATCTTCAAGGAGAGATTCGATAGGTTGTGGGAGGAAGCCATTTCATATGAGGATTACTTGGCCCACGCCGTCGATGATATAAAGAGGACGAACCCAGAAATTTCTATGGAGTTAGTAGCCAAGCAGCTGGATCTGCCCGTAGAGGAGGTCGAAAAGGTGTGGGGTAGGTCCCCCAGAGGGGCAGCTAATACTTTCCTCGGCTGATGTTTCCTCTCTTAAACACTTACTTAAACACCTAAGTTATAGCAATCATTTAATACGGGTCTGATGGAGGGGCGGTCGAGGAGCATTGGAGAAGATAAGGGTACACGGAGGATTTTATCTGCCGGATCCTGATCCCCCCAAGGAGGCACATGTGGAGCTCACAACCTCCTGCAACCTCAACTGCAAATTCTGTTATAGGCAGAGCTGGAATGAGAGGATAGGATTCATGGGTGAGGAGCTGTTCGATCGGGTGCTCGGGGAGCTCAACAACATGGGTGTCCAAGATCTGTGGTTCAGCGGATGGGGAGAGCCCACGATCCACCCGAGGTTCGAGGACTTCGCGAGGGAAGCGGCGGAGAGATTCGATCTAGGGATGATTACCAACGGAACCACTCTCTTGAGGAAAGCCGATGCAATAAGTCGCTATTTCTCTTGGGTTTTCGTAAGCGTGGATGTCACGGATCCGGAGATGTACAGGAAGATCAGGGTGGGATCGAGCTTTCACGTAGTTGAGGAAGGGATCAGGGAGCTAGCCAACAGGGATGGGGCGGAGCTGTGGATCTCCACCGTCCTCCTGAAGAGCACGGTTAGCAAGCTACCTGATCTAATAGAATGGGCAGCTGAGGTAGGGGCTAGGGGTGTTCTCCTGTCCAATCTGATAGCTACTCACCCTGCCCTCGCTCGTGAGCAGATACATGATAAGGTGCAGCCCGATAACGTCACGAAAATCATGGAAGAGGTCAGGACCTTGTCAATGCTCCACCATATTAGGGTGATAGAGCCCTTCTTCTACTACAAGACTGAGAGGAGGTGTCCCTTCATCGAGGAGAGGGCCTTCGCCATCACGTTTGATGGGAAGGTCGTCCCATGCCTCTTCACCCTTCACGACTACAGGGCTTGGATCGATGGAAGGGAGGTGGAGGTAAAGCAGCTAGTTTTCGGCGATCTGAAGGAGAGGAGCTTGAGGGAGATATGGTGGTCCCCCGAGTACGTATCTTTCAGGGCTAAGGTGAGGATCGCTGACTTCCCGTCATGCAACGACTGCCTCCTCTGGGATGGCTGTCACATAGCCAACAGCAACGAGTTCGACTGTTGGGGTAACAGTCCAACTTGCTCCTTCTGCCCCTATTACAGGGGTGCCGTCCAGTGCCCTAGGAGCTACATTGCCCGCTGGGTGATAGGAGCCTGATCCCCGCTACAGTATGTCAAAGGGCTTACTGGTCCCTAAAACATCGGCTCCCGAACTAACCAGCTCAATAGCCTGTTCCTTGGTCCTTATTCCTCCGGAAGCTTTTATCTTCTTGTCAGTGAGCTCTTTTATCCTCCTGACATCGTCGGGTGTCACGGGCCTGTACAGTCCAGTGGATGTCTTCACGTACTCCACGTCGGTGGACTCTAAGGCCTCTAATGTGCTCTTGAGCTCATTTTCAGAGAGAAGAGGTACCTCAATAATGGCCTTAACCGTACCTGAGAAGGCAGCAGTTATGAGATCAGCTTCCTCCTTCAGGTAATCGAACAGTCCGTTCTTCACCGCAGGTATGCTGATCACATAGTCTATCTCGGAGACACCGATCTCTCGAGCCAGTTTCGCCTCCCCCACTTTCGCTTCCTTGAGTTGAGAGCCGTGAGGAAAGCCTACAACTGTGCATATGGGTATTCCCATATCTATCACCGTCAGACGCTGAGCATAGAAGGGGTAAACCACGACGGACCTCATCCCCTCCCTTGCTGCCCTTTCCGCGAATTCCACGACCGCCGACAGGGAGACATCATGCTTCAGTAGTGTTGCATCTATCCTGCCCCTCAAATCCATTCTCATCTCCCGTGTTCTCTGCCACTTTTGCCAGATAACTCTTCTTGTAATGGGGACTCCTCACGAGAGTGGCGAATAATAAGTTATAGAGGGAATACAGAAGGATGAAGGCGAATATGGGGTACTCAAGTGATATGCTCATCATATTTCCTCCTGCCAGCGAGGAAATGGCCCTAGGACCCACTACCGACAGGTTATAGAGAGAGTTAACCATTCCTCTCTCGTCAGGAGGTGAGTACTCCATGAAAAGTGCCCATATCAGCGGGAAGGGCGCATAAGTTCCCATCACTTGAAGGATAAGTAGCGTAGAGGCTAGCAGGAAGTCTTGGGTTAGGGGGATCAGAGCCATCACGAGTATGGCGAAGCCTTGGGACAGTACGATGAATTTCACGAGCCCCAAGAGCTTGGAGAACACCGGAGCTACTAGGTAACTGAATGATGATATAAGGTATATCAGGGAGAGAACGGTCCCAACCGGTCCGGACTCGACCCCATACTTCTCTCCCAAGTAATAGCTGGTTAAAGGATAGAAGAACCCTGTGGCCAAGCTGGATAGGACTAGGAGGAAAGTGAGCCTCCGTATCATGGAGGAGTTCAGAGGTCTCAGGATGTCTTTGAGAGTTATTGGGTGATTGGCCGTTGAACATGCCATCTTCTTGTCTTTAGTGGCCAGAAAGAAGGGTATGGCGATCAGAGTCGCGAGCATGGAGAGGAGTATCATCATTCGGTAGGCTTGGGAGTAGTTCATGTCTCGAGACGACATGACCATAAGCTCGGGAACCCATCCCATTAGACTCCCAGCTGAGAAGCTGACGCTGTAAAGGAACATCTGGATGCTCGAGGCCTCTTCCATTCTGCTACCAGCGAGGTCGGCTAGCCAGGCTTGGAAGGCGGGTAGGGCGAGGGAGCTACAGCCTCCCAAGATCCCACTCACGATTATCGCCAGTAGGTTTAGACCCCATAGCGATACTATGGCTAGAGACACGGCGGAAAACATGTACCCTATCAGCACGGGTTTCTTCCTTCCCATCTTATCGGTGATGAGACCGGCCGGAATGAAGACTGCCGCCATTAATAGACCTTCCAAGAAGCTATAGAGACCCAGTAGACTAACATTTACACCTTCTGTTTCGAAATATAAACCCCAGACGGCGTAGAACATCCCACCAGAGAGCCCCGTCGGTATGCTTGCTATGAGCAATAGTTTCAGATCCCTTTCTAGCTCCCTGATTCCGTTAATCATTTCAGTCATCAACTATCCGCTCTTTTTAATTAAAATAGCTACCTTACTTCTTTGATATTCCCATCTAACTATATAAAAAAACGTAGATTACTCTCTTTAAGTTTCTTATATCGCCTCAATCATCATTTTAATTACCTGAAAAAATCGATGGTATACCCACCTAGAGGGCCACATAAAGATTAAAATCGAGCGATCGGTCTGACTCAGGGGGCCGGTGGTCTAGCGGCTATGACGCCGCCCTCACACGGCGGAGGTCGGGGGTTCGAGTCCCCCCCGGCCCACTACCACTTCTTCAGAGTGATGGCTACTATATCTCCGTCTTTAGCGTTCAATTTAATCCTCAGGCTTTCGGGGTGTATTATCTCTAGTACATCATCGCCGTAATGTCTCCTGAGAGGGAAGATTGCGTGAGCCTCCACAGATCCGTTTAGAACCACGGGTAGAACCTCCACATCCCCAAATGTCCTGCCCGCTTCCACGAATCCAGGCACCACCTTGGGCCTCACCCTCCTCCTCCATTCCCTTATCTTGGAGATGTCTTCTCCCCTCACTCTGAGGTTTAACGTGCCTGGGAAGGGTATATAGCCCACAACCTCCTTGAAGCCCATCACATAGCCCGGTCTGGACATGTAGTAGGCTCCTTCTTTCATCCCCGAGAATACCTCGGCCATAAGTACCTCTTCGTCCCAGCTTATACCCTGAGTCATCTCATAGAGGGTTCTGACGAGTTCCAATGCCTTCTGAGTGGTCATCACGTACTGGACCCTTCTAGCCATGGTCGACCTGAGAAAGCCCAAGTCCTCCGCCCTAGAAATCCATCTAGATATCGTAGCTCTGGAGGTGTTGAGATATTCGCATAAATCGGAGGCTCTCACTGGTTTTTTCGATCCCCCCAAGAGGATGACGGCCAGCAGCAGGTGTGATGTGTAGGGATCCAGCTCCTTGAAGTCCCTGCTCATCCCCCACCACCCGATGACTTGAGCATGAGAATCTCCGAGAGGGTCTTCTCGACCAAGGATCTGGCGACATCCGCCTTCCTCCTGACCGGGACTAATGAGTCAGGAAGCACTATGAGGTTCAGTCCTTCATATATCTCCTCCATAATCTCGGCGAGGCGTTCAGCCTCGCCAATCCTTCCCTCCAATAGTAAATGTAGAGCTACCCTCCTGAGCTCCCCCACCGAATCACCGATGCCCAGCACGTACTCTCTAGGGCCAACTCCCAGATCTTCATGGGACGGAACTTCTTTTCCGGAAAGCAATCTCGACAGAACTATCCCCTCGACCGCCTCTTGCATGGAATCGGAGACGATGTTCCTCAGAGTGGGATCCAAGTATCCCAACTCCTCCTTGCACTCCAAGAGGAATTCTCTTATCTCTTTTAGGATGCCCGCCAGTTCCCTCTCGACCCTGTCCAGATCCTCCATGCCCCTAGCCCTCAATATAAGCTCCCTGCACCTAGTGAGCCAGCCTCTAGAGAGGGATATGGCCTTCTCTCTGAGGATATTCAGTTTCTCCAGTTCGAGTTGAGACTTCCTCAGCTGTTCAGTCACCTTGCTCGGGCGAATCATTATTTATCGGGAACTCGGTGTCAGCATGGATAAAGATGTTATCCACCGGTCTCGTGAGGATACCCGATCACGTAAGGAAACTCATGGAGAAGCAGGGGTACAAAATTATTCTGAATCATTCTGCCATGAAGCCATGCTATTGGTTTAGAAAGGCTCTAATGGAGGGAAGAACCTGCTACAAACACAGGTTCTACGGCATTCCCTCGTGGAGATGCCTCCAGATGACCCCCACCGCGTCCTTCTGCAACCTACAGTGCCTCTACTGCTGGAGGTTGAATGTGAGCGATGTACCGGCCGAGTTCAGGTGGAAGGAGGTACCTGAAGAGGGGGAGAAATGGGATGATCCGGAGGAAATAGCTGATGAGAGTATCAGATTGCAGAGGATGATAGTACAGGGCTACAAGGGAGTGAAGGTGTTTAGAAAAGAATGGGTGTACGAGGCAGAGGAGCCAAAGCATGCAGCCATATCCCTGACAGGGGAGCCCACACTTTACCCGCACATAGGCGGACTCGTAGAGGCGTACGCAAAGAGGGGGATGACCACCTTCATCGTCACGAATGGTACCCTCCCGGAGAGGCTGGAGAAGTTGGAAAGAGAACCTACTCAGCTATATGTCACTGTCCCCGCCCCAAACGAGAGGCTCTACATGGAAATAACCCGCCCATTGTGGCCTGATGCATGGTCTAGGCTTCAGAAGACCCTAGAGATGCTCCAGTCCTTCTCCTCCCCAACCGTCATGAGGATACCCTTAATAAAGGGGTTTAATATGGATGATAAAGTTATAGAGGAATTCTCTCGGCTTATAAAGGAATCTCAGCCCACTTATGTGGAGCCCAAGGCCTACATGTGGGTAGGCTACTCTAGAAGGAGGCTAGGGAGGGAGAACATGCCAACCCATGAGGAGGTCAGGGCTTTCGCATCCAAAATAGCGGAGCTGGCGGGTTATAACATCATAGATGAGTCTCCTGAGAGTAGGATAGTGCTCTTATCGAGATTGGAGAGGGCGATAAGATTTTACTAAGGTGATCTCATGACTGAGGGATTCGTCCTACTTCTGGGAGGGCATGTGTTCAGGGGCATCGCCGATGGGGACTTCAGCCTGATCGAGAGAACGGCTAAGGTTGTTAGAGACCTCTTCAAGGGCAGAAAACTGGCTATAGTCACGGGTGGAAGCGATACCGCTAGGAGGTACATAGAGGCCGTCGGATCTTTGGGTGGTAGTAAGTTCCTGCAGGATCAGGCCGGGATACTCGCCACAAGGCTACACGCCCTAGTCATGATAGCGGCGCTGGGGAAGGGCGCCTTCCCCAAGGTGATCGGGGATTACGATGAAGCTGCTCTCGCATTCCAGTTGGGCAAGATACCTGTATCTGGAGGTATGCAGCCCGGGCAGTCCACGGACGCTGTTGCAGCGCTCATGGCCGAGAGGCTTGGCTTGGGCCTCTTAGTGAAGATGACCGGGGTGGACGGAGTTTATGATAAGGACCCCACCCGTTATCAAGACGCCAAGAAGATAGAGGAGTTATCCTACGACGATTTGGAGCGTATTCTGAGGGACAAACTATATCATCCGGGTAGGTACGAGCTTCTCGACGCATTGTCAATCAAGATACTGAAGAGATCGTCTATCTCAACGATAATTTTAAGTGGGGATGAACCTGAGGCTCTACTTGACTTGGTGAGTGGTAAGAGGACGGGGAGCCTAATCAAACCGAGGTGATCTCATGTTAAGATCCTCTAGGAGTTGGAGAAGGGGTAGAACAGCTATTTCTAGGAGAAGGAGGAGAGGACTACCTCCCGCCATAAAGAAGACGTTAGTGGAGGCAGTATACGGCGTTCTCTTCGCGGTGTTCACTTTTCCAGTCGCGCTCTTTATAGCGGAATTAGGAGTGTGGGTAATGATAGTGTGGATGCAGCCTTACGATGTCATAATGGGGAACTTCTACTTGGTGTTGGTGATGATCCAAGCGCTTTTCCTGCTGATACCTGCCTACAATAAGCAACCTGTCCGTCTGATGGTGGCAGCCCTCACAGCTTACGTAATATGGTCTATCCTAGTAGGTGTCGCGGAGTTCCACCCGATAACTTCCATGTTCGGAGAGCTCCCATACTGAAACGACAAAATAGGTAAGGGAAGTGGTGCTCCGGCCGGGATTTGAACCCGGGTCTGGGGCTCGAGAGGCCCCTATGCTTGACCGGGCTACACCACCGGAGCCCATGGCCAAGGGATGTGTATGGGAAATATAAATGTTTCTGGCCCTCGCTCTAGACCGTTGGGCCTAATAGTAGTTATGGGAGCCCCTGCTTCCGGCAAGAGTACCCTGTGCCGGAGATTAGCTGAGGTGCTGGGATGCCGCCATATAAATGTGGGTGACATGGCCGAGGAGAGGGGATACATCTTAGGAAGGGATGAGGAGAGAGACACGCTAATCCTAGATGATGACGGTATCCAAGAAGAAATTTCCAAGATTCTAAGGGTAGAGAAATGCTTAATCGTCGAGACTATTTCTCCTTACGCCATTCCACAAGAGAATGTGGTTTTGGTGGTGGTCGTCAGGTGTAGGCCCTCCGTCCTCTTGGAGAGGCTGAAGTCGAGAGGATATCGTTCCCTTAAGATCAGGGAGAATGTAGAGTATGAGGCGATAGATGGTCCCTTACAGGACGCACTGGAGATTGCTGACTGGGATAGGATAGTGCAGGTTGACGGTTGTAGCGGCGATCTCGACCTCGAGGTTGAGCATATCTTGATGAAGCTCGAGGGCAAAGATGCGAGTAGGAAATTCAATTGGACTAACGATTTCATGTCTCTGCTGGAACGCCTCGCCCGCGAGAATCACGGGAAGTAGAACCTCTCCCTCAATATAACCCCTTCTATGGACTTGGGATCGAGTGGTTCCTCCTCTGGCGGTGAAATCTCCACCGTCTTGATGTACTTTGGAGTTGAGACGATGCACTCCCCAGTAGACAGTCTAGTTATCCTATCCACAATTTCCCTGTCGCTTATCAAGGATCTGATCCCCTTCACGTCGGATGGTGAGTCCATCCTGTGAAATATCTTAGTGCCAGCGTTCCTCACGACCCCCTCAGGTATCTCGGAGATATTCTGGGACACTAGCACCAAGGACACGCCGAACTTCCTGAGCTCCGAGAACAATCTGTCTATGATGTCCATGCCCGTGGCATCCTTGTAGCTGGGAAGGAGCTTCTCGGCCTCCTCAATCACCACGATCAATTTAGGGTGGGCGGATTTCCTTTCTTCCCGAGTGAACAGGTCCTTTAACCTCTTTAGGATGAAGAAGACAGCTATCTGCTTCAAGATATCGCTCTCTACATCTCCCATCTCTATGAGTGATATGGTCTCCCCCAATATCCTCTCGTTGAGGTTGTCGCAGTCAAAGATCTCTGCACCGGGTGAGCTGACTATCGGCTCTATCTTCCTCAGGAGTGATGCTCTGCTCTCTTCTTCGGCGTGGGATGTCGGTTCCAAGGTCCGCACTATCTCTACAAGGTCTCTGAGGTTGGGTGCTGTGCCGCTCATGGATAGATCTCTCATCATCTTGAGAGCCCGATTCATAAGGTAAAACTGAGAAGGGGTCAGATCCAGTATGGAGGAAAGAGTTTCTGATATCAAGAATGTCGCTCCCACCTCGTGTAAGTCCGATAGCGGGTTTATGCAGGCGAGGGGCAATCCCTCCTTGGTCGAGAAGATCCTGCCTCCCAGCTGAAACACGAACCCCTTGTATTCCCAGTGAATATCGAGAATTAGGGAGGGTATGCCGAGGTTCCAAGCCTCATAAATTATTCTCTTAGCGGTGGTGGTCTTACCAGAACCGGTTTGGCCGATTATGAGGATGTGTCTAGTGAGGTCCCTGAGGGATATGCCGAACGTCCTGCCCTCACTCTCTCCTAGCTCAATTACGGAGATATCGGTCCTCTCCCCCCTCCCCACCCTGACAGAGAGTTCCTCACCCTCATAACCCATACTCATTATTTCGGAGAATAGTTCAGGATCCAATTTGATTCTCTGGTCGATCTCTACCTTTATTCCATCCATAGAACTGTTCAGGGCAGATATCGCCGCTTTTATCATGCTCTGCGTCTCCTCCAAGCTATCCAGCTTCCTCCATATCAACCCGCTTAGGAACAGGCTACCCTCCTGCTTCCACGAGAGGAAGGTCCTCCCAGGCCACCTGTTGATGATCACTGTGATCCCCACGCCCAAGTCCTCAAGCATACTGCTCAGTGAATTAAAATCGAGCTGGGACTCGCTTCCCTTAACCTCGATCCTCAGAGGTGCTGCTAGGAATGTCCCTCTGTCTGTGCTCACGAGAGCGGCGTTGATGGATGGAATTCCTCTCTTACCTCTCCTGAGCCTGAGAGCTACGATTGTAAGAGAGAGGACCAACATTAGAGGGGTTAAATACGTGGCGATGGATGACAAATCCAGAGAGAGTAGGAGCTGATGTCCTCTCTTGTACACTAAAATGCCCGCTAGTAGGATGAAAGTCACTATGACAGGCATATCTCCTGTATCAGCCCTCATAGAGGACCTTCCTCTCCAGCAGTTCCAATCTAGATTCAATTTCACGTATCCTAGAGATTATGTCATCTAACCTGAAGAACAAGTATTCTATCTGATGCTCTATGGACTCAAGCTCCAGTTTTTCCTCCATCATTTCACCAAGCCTAAGACCTTGGAGATAGTCGATCTGTTGGCTCCTAGCAGATCAGCGATCGTTCCTTGTGAGAGGTATCTCATCCCTATCTTCCTTCCGGCCATGTACACAACTGCGGCAGCGATGTACACGGGGTTCCTCCCTACCAAGATGGATCTCTTTCTGTTTCTCAGTTCCTTCATTTCCTTCAGTGCTCTCATTCTGAGCCTCTCCAAGAGAAGTCTTGGATCCACTTTACCTGAAGCCCTTTCCAGTTTCCTCATGAATTTCTCGTCCCTGGACATCTTGACTATCAGGTAGTTTATGTAACCCTCCCAAGGGATCCTCTTCCTGGGCATCAGCTCCTCGATCTTTCCCACATAGAAGGCTACTCTCGAAGGTGATACTCCGATAGAGAGACGTTTTATCGCCTCTTTTATGGGGATAGGTGATCCTTGCAGCCTGCTAGCCACTATCAAGGCTGCTAAGAGTATCGAAGGTGCGTGAATCCTGCCATGCAAGGAGTTATATGCCCTTACGAGCTCTTCAGCTAGCTTAACGACTTCATCTGAGAGACCCAGTTCCCTTCCTATGTGCTCCAATGATCTGCTTCTACTCATCATCGGAGAATCATTGCGGTCAAACACACTGGGGACTAGGTCTTCGTCGGCTATGAATCCACAATTCCCGCAGACTAGCAATCCTCCCTCATCATGGAGGGGGGATCCGCATAATGGACATCTCCTCATACATTATAGCATGAATTTCTCACATTTTTAATCATTTCTTGCGTGTAAATCAAATAAAATTTTCATAAATATTAAGATACTTCATCTACTTGAGGAGTTTCACCACTAGGTATACCTCCTTTCCCTCTTCCAAGTCGAACGGGTTCTTCTTATAAGACATCCTCAGCCAGAGACCGTGAAAGGACACCTCGATCCTCTTTTCTCCTTCATCTAGCTTATAGACAATTCCCTTCATGATCAAATCACCGTCGGCCTCCTCGCCTAGATCTATCAGGACCTTAGATCCCTTTTTCAGGTTGATTAGATCTTTTAGATCTTTAGGTAGCTCCAGTAATAGGGTGATGGATCCATCCTTGGATTTGAACTTAGCCACCTCTATGTCGAACACGGGATCTCTTTCTAGGGTCTCTAGAGTGGCTTCTATTCCCATCAAACTTTCACCTCTTCGTTGCCACGCCTCCTCCGTAATAAAAACATCTTCCCTCATCCTAGAGGAAGGAATGGTGTCGCTAACCCTAGTGTTAGAGAAGAATGCGGAGATAAGGAGGTTCGCTAGGGGATCGCTCCCAGATCCCAGCCCCCTAGAAGTAGAATATTTGATTGAAAGAGTAGATGAGTTGCTGAATCTGATGGGTAGGAATAATGTACCACTCTATTGGAGCGAGGAGGATGTTCCTAACGTCCTGAAGGTTAAGGCGATACTTACCCTCTTAACAGAGGAGTTAAGGTCCTTCGCTGTGGAAGCTGCCTTTGACTAACCCTTAGTGGCTATGTACACCTTCAGGAGACGCTCATCCACAACGATCATTTCCCTTATGTACTTCACTGTGGAGTATGGGATAAGAACGTTGCCCTTCCTGTCTTTTTTCAGCTTCTGCAGCAACGCATCAGCTGCTCCCCTGCTGCTCCTCACCACTAGGGAGATCATCTTACCAGTTATCTCATCGACAACCAGATCGGTAACCTCCCCTAGCATGAGCCCCTTGTCCGTTATTATGGGTTTACCAGCGAGCCTAGAAACCGAGTACCTGGCCATATTCTTGTCCCTCTTTTCTCATTGGTGGGCCGGGGGGGACTCGAACCCCCGACCTCCGCCTCGTCAAGGCGGCGTCATAGCCGCTAGACCACCGGCCCCTTGTGGTGTGGGAGGTCCCTTAAATAAAGTTTTTCATCCCTCCCATGTGCAAGAGGAAGTTCAGGAACAATAGAGGATTCTCTGGGGGAGTCAGGACTCAAGATCGTCTTCACGGATCAGAGGGCCCTTTTACATCATCCCCCCAGCTTATACGTGGAGGGGGATGATATTATTAATGCCTCCTCCCCCCTTCCGGGGATGTGAGTATGGACAGCTCTGTAGTGGAGGAACTACCGGAACTACTGTCGAAGGCTCTTCTGGAGTACAGGAAAAAGGGGTCGGTCGAGGATGATCTCTTGAATAGGATCTCTAGCGCGCTCTCGAGCTACGACGAGGGCTCAGTCATACGTGAGCATCTGCAGGTGGTAGTGAAGAGCTTGAGAGAGGGCAACTTCGAGGAGAGGAGCCTGTTGGGGAAAAGCATCAGGATGGACAAGGACGAGTTACTCATGATCATTCAATCAATCGACAGGTTCCTTGAGGAGGAACCGTTCAAGGAGATGGAAACGAAGGATGTCCTGCAACTATGGAGGGAATCCCTTAAGAGCGTTTTAGAGGGGCTCGATACTGAGGTATCTGGAGAAATTAGCTCCTGAGAAGGAACCTCCCTCCAGGAGCCTTTTCTATAAGCCCCTCCTCCATGAGCTCTTGTAGTAACTCTCTCGTTCGAGTCAGCTTCATTTCTAGAGCCTTAGAAGCCTCTATAAGCGAGAAAGTGGTTCCTGGTGGGAACTTCTTACGCAGTATAGCTATCTCGGGCCTTATATCCTCTAGAATCACTTCTTCCCCTTCTTCCTCATTGGGGATCTCCCTCTCCTCGCTGGCCTCGGAAATCAGGTTGAGTATCTTATCTTGGCTGAGTTTCCCGCTTTCCTTGAGTTCCCTAGTTAACATGGCTAGTAGATTTCTGGCCAGTTTCATCAACCTCCTCGGATTTCCTCCAGCAAGCTCATTCATCTTCCTGACCAAGTCTTCCGTGAAAGGCTCACCTAAGTTGAGACCCCTCGCTTCCTCGTTTAATACGTCTCTATAGTGCTGTATTCTCTTCTTCAATATTTTACTAGCTTCCTCGGGACTGATAGTCCTCATTTCGATCTTATCGTGGGGTATTTTGCCAAGGAGCCTCTTCATTATATCATAGGCAGGAGGTATGCAGGCTATTATCAACATTCGGCCGGGCTCCATTCCCTTGTACAGCCGCCTTATAAACTCGGAGAATAGTTCAGCGTCTTTTCTGGTCCCCGAGATCACAATGTTCTCCACCTCGTCCAGCATGAGTATTGCGACATCGTACTTGTTGAGCTCTTCCTTTATGATAGAGAAGAGAGAGTCTGGGTCTCTCGGAAACTTCCTTCGGAGAGGTTTCAGAGGAGGCATCTTCTTGACATTAGTAGCTATCCTGTAGAGGGAAGCTTCATAATCGTCCACATCTATCTTCACGTAGAAGGTCGGCACATCAAGGAGAATCTCGCTGATCAACCTCAGCCTGTGGGTCTTACCAGTTCCAAATTCGCCGACCAGAAAAACAAGGTGCTTCTTTTTACCCTTTATGACCTCGTCAATCAGCTGAGCTAGTCTTTCGTCCACATCCGTGTCGACATGTAGAGTCCTCACTTCTTCCAAGCTCTCACTGCTCAGGTAGGCGAAGGGGTTGGCTCTGAGCATCCAGCGCATATAACCAGCTTCTACTACCCTGACATCGCTTTCATCTGGCATTCATAGGACCCTCACTTATTCTAGGCTACGTCTAAGCCCCAACTACGTTTATATAATCTAGCCCAATGAAAAAGTGTTGCATACCTCCAGACTAAGGTGTGTTCGATGAATGGCACAAAAATAGGCAAAGGCGCGCTCGTGGTATCCCTAATGCTCGCTATACTCATTCCTATAGCCCATATATCTGAGGCAGAGATCCTCTCGGAGAAGCCCCACTATGTGAGCACCCAAGCTACATTCTTCTTCAAGGATGAGTTTACGGCCAAGGTAGTGGTCAATTACAGCTGGTATGGGCTCTGGGCTAACGACCTAGAGAGACTACTTAATCAAACCGGTGGTGAACAGAACTACACGAAGAACTTCTTAAAGAGTATAAAAGGGACGGTAAAAGGGCCCTATATAGGGGGTGACATGGAATTCTATCCCACTGACCTGAAAGCGGAGATCCACAGAAGCATATACCGCAATAAGTCTAAGAGAATAGATCTACTGCTCACGATGGATCTAGAAGCCAAGAAAGGGGCCCCGAAAGAGTCAGAGGGGAGGAAAGGTATAATATACACTACTAGAGAGGATTACAGCAACATAACGAAGCTATTCGTGAAAGAATTAGATCTTCTCAACTTAACGGTCATCCTGCCGAAGAATTACGTGGTAAGTATTTCCAGACCATCTCCAAACGCTATCTACCTAGCTAATATGTCCAAGGAGCTCAGAGTCGTGGTCTCATGGGTGTTAAAGAGTCCCACTGTGGACACTAGAGAATCGTCTGGATACAGCGGCTGGTTCTTCCTAGGGATAGTCAATCACACTCAGGAGGAAGTTAGAATGCTGGAGCAAATAAGGCGTAAGATCGCGGAGATCAGGAGATCCTCCACTCTCTCGTTAGACGAGGAAGCGGCCAAGAAGGCCAAGGAGCTCTTCGACCTCTATTACAAGTTTTCCACACTAGCCCCTAGAAGGGTGGGCTCCAACCTGACCTACGCCCTCAAGCTGGCCAATGAGATACCTATCTATCCCGTGAGTCCCGATGCAGTCGTGGCAGGTGTGTCTCTAGGAATCGTGATGCTCGAGATGGCTAGCTATCTCCTCTATAGGAGGTCCCTGAGGAGAAAGTAATACTTTCACCTAACCCCCTTCTCTATAGGGGACCACAATGAAATTATTTCTCATCGCGACGTAACACTCGGTGATGTGAAATACCGATAATAAAGGATCCCCACAAGTTCTCGGAGTCATATACTCCACCCAAGCTGCCACATAGGGAGAAAGAGGTTAATCTCTTAGTTAATACACTGGCCAGCGGATATGGCCTGACCGAGGGGCTCATACTCATCCGAGGAGAGCCGGGAGTGGGTAAGACGTCGGTAGCCAAGTTATCATCCGCAAGATTGAAGGAGAAACTGAATTCCCTAGACGTCGTTCACATCAACTGCAGGACCTACAGGACGCCGACTTCCGTCGTTCAAAGGGTGGTCTCTTCCCTCCTCCCCGGAGTACCAGATAGGGGGCTCTCGTACGAGGAGGTCGTGTTGATACTTGAGAAGGTGTTATCTGGAGAGGACAGGGATCTGCTAATAGTTCTGGACGAGGTAGACTACCTCAGGGATGGAGATATCCTAGTCTACACCCTCCTGAGGCTTCATGAAGGGGATGCGCCCAAATCACCGACTCTCGTGGTGGTCGCTAGGTGGGATCCGCCGTACATGATGGATGACTCGATAAGGTCCTTCATGGTGACTAGGCTCCCCCTAGAGAAATACACCTCGGAGCAGCTGGAGGCTATAGTGAGGTACAGGGCTGAGGAATCCTTGGAAGAGGGAAGTTTCGACGATGAGATCGTGGGTAAGGTTGTAGAGCTGTCAGAACACATGGGTAACGCTAGAGTGGCCCTGAAGATACTGTATTTAGCAGCTAGGCTGTCAGAAGAGGCTGATCTGTCTAAGATAACTCCGGACATGGTCAGTGAGGCGGCCTCGAGGATCGGGGTCATCGGGATAACGGAGGACTCGCTGACTCCCTTGGATCTTCACGACAAGATACTGCTCCTAGCGGTGTCTAAGAGGCTAGCTTCATCTGGGAGGTCTTGGATAAAGATGGGCGATCTATTGGAGGAGTATAGGCTCCTGTGTGAAGAGTTAGGTGTTCTCCCCTATAAGTACACGGCCATCTGGAAGAGGGTCAGGAACCTCAAGAACATGGGGTTCTTGGAGGCAAAGAAGTCGGGCGAGGGAATGAAGGGGCAGACTACCCTGATATCTCTCGGCTCTATACCAGCGGACAAGCTACAGGAGAAGCTAAAGGAGGTATTGAGAGAGGAATTGAGCCCCTTAGCCTCTAATCTCTAACTTGTAGTGCTCCTCTAGGTCCTCCAGTATTTCCCTAATGTCCTCTTCCCTCAGCCCAAGATCCCTCTCCAATCTCTTTATGATCCTGCCCTCCCTCTTGCTATCAGCTATGAGTATAGGGACTATCTCCATACTCACAGTCTTCGTCGGTAAGTGAAGTTCCCTAGCAAGCCTAGACAGAAACTCTCTCGTCTTAGCCCTGAGTTCCTTGGTCGTAGCGAGCTTTCTGATTATCTCAGGGAACTTCATCTTCACCCCCTGAGGCTTGGCCTCCTTGGCCGTGCATACCGCGTAGGTCGTTAATTGAGTGTAGTAAACCAAAAGTTTCCAGTTATTCGTCTTTATTATGCGGCTCCTCACGATATCAGCGTAGGATAGATAGTCATAGGCCCTAGAGAGGGCTCTCCCCTTGTAAACGTAGGGTAAGTTCTCCTCGACCCACCTGAAGAGCATGTCAGGATCCACATCTGTATTGAGGGACGTCAGATAGGCAGAATAACAGTTCTCTCCATAAAACACGGCTGTGAGTACCTTGAATACATCAGCCTCGACATCTCTCTTACCGAACTTCTTTCCAATAACCTCAGAAAGTTTGTGACTGCCCTTAATGAGGCTCTCGAGATCGTTAATGGCTGCTCTGAGATCTCCCTGTGAATTGACGGCTATCTGCCTCAGGATGTTATAGGGTACCTTCACGCCCTCTTTCCTGCATATCTCCTTGAGTACGGAGAGGACAGTGGTCCACCGTAGTCTGTAAAATCTGACTACCTTTGACAGCGATCTTATCTCATAGAGGTGTCTCTCATAGGGATCGTTTGCCGTCATCACAACAGGAACTCCTTCCTTAGTTATCAGTTCCTTCACCAAAGACACCAAAGCCCCTCCCTCGCTGGGAAGAGCATCTACCTCATCCAATATTATCAGCCTCCTGCTAAGGGTAAGCAGACTGACTGCCTTGGCGCTCTCTACCACGTACTTGAGATGGATCCTGTCCCTGAGATCGCTGGCGTTGACCTCCACTGGATCATATCCCAGCTCGTAAGCTATCGCATAAGCTGCCGAGGTCTTACCCGATCCGGGCGGACCTACCAGTAGCAGGGCCTTGCTCACCTTGCCAGCCCTTACGCTTCTCATCCACTCCCTTATCTCACTAACAGCCTTATTCTGCCCCTTAATCCCATCCAAGCTTTTAGGACGGTACTTCTCAGTCCAAGGAAGGTCCGCCATGGGACTCACCTAGCTCGACCAGCTTGGCCAACATGGCCGCAAGCTGGACATCCCCGTGGGCGCCTTCGGTCACCCTGAAGTCCACCTCACTGAGGAACACCATGAGCTGAGCCTTCATATTATCTGGAATGGACTTGCTGGCTATGATCTCCCTGTTCAGCTGCTTGATAACGTCCTGAGCGGACATCCCGTAGTTTATCATGAGGTTCCTGAGCATGTCCCTAGCGGCGATGAACCTCCCCTTCAGTGCAGCGTTTATCATCCCTCTCACCTCCTCGGGATGGGCGAGACCCGCTACCCTGTAAACGACCTTGGCATCCACCTCGTCCGCCATAGCCGAAGCGGTCTGCAGTAGGTTTATGGCCCTCCTGAGGTCCCCCTCAGCCACATATACAATGGCTGATATGCCCTCCTCAGTGTACTTCACGCCTTCCTTCTCAGCTATCATCACGAGCCTCTCCCTGACGGCCTCTTCCGGTATAGGACCGAATCTGAAGACCGCGCATCTCGACTGAATAGGCTCTATTATCTTCGAGGAGTAGTTGCAGGCCAGAATGAACCTCGTGGTGGCAGAATACATCTCCATTATCCTCCTGAGGGCGTGCTGAGCGTCGGCCGTGAGGCTGTCCGCCTCATCAAGGTGTATTATTTTGAATGGGACATCGCCAAAGGGCGCCGTCTTGGCGAAGTCCTTTATCTTCGTCCTTATGGTGTCAATGCCCCTCTCATCGCTCGCGTTGAGCTCCATGTAGTTGGCCCTCAAGAGCTCTTCGGAACCGTAGATGTCGTGAGCTAGGGCCAAGGCGGTAGTGGTCTTTCCAGTCCCAGCAGGACCTGCGAAGAGGAGGTGCGGCATGGACCTCTTCTCCACAAAACCTTTAAGGGCCCGGATGACATCCTCCTGATCCACTATGTCATCCAAGGTCCTCGGCCTGTACTTCTCTATCCAAAGCTCGAACGCCATTTCCCATCAACCTCCTTAGGAACATTCCCTTCAGGAACTCCCCCAACGGCATAATTTAATAACCTCAGTAGGTCATACCAGCCGAGGTCAGGATATGTTCCCGGTGAGGTGCTTCACCTGCGGCAGCGTTATAGGGGATAAGTGGGAAGAGTTCTCCCGGAGGGTCATGTCTGGGGAGGATCCAGGTAAGGTACTGGACTCCCTAGGTGTGACCCGATACTGCTGCAGGAGGATGTTCATAAGCCACATAGATCTTGCCGAGCTGGAGCTGTCCTTCACTCCAGTTATGGAGAGGTGATCAAATGGGATATGACGATATGAGTCTCTCCAATGTACCCCCAGTGGAGGATAAGGATCTGCTGATACCGAAGCAGAAGTACCTGTCAGCAGGTGTCCACGTGGGCACTAGGATACGGACGAAGGACATGGAGAAGTTCATCTACAAGGTGAGACCAGACGGCCTGTGCATGATAGACATAAAGAAGCTGGACGAGAGGATCAGGGTTGCGGGTAAGTTCTTGGCTAGGTTCGAGCCAGAAAAGATGCTTGCCGTTTCAGCTAGGATATATGGATTCAAGCCCGTGAGAAAGTTCGCCGAATATACCGGTGCCACTTACATAACCGGGAGGATACTCCCAGGTACCCTAACCAACCCCCAGGCGCCCCTCCACTTGGAGCCCGATGTCGTGCTCCTGTCCGATCCTAGGGTGGACAGGCAGATTCACGTCGAATCCGTCAAGCTGGGCATACCCGTGGTGGCCCTAGTGGACGCTGATAACACGCTAGAGAACATAGACTTGGCGATACCCGCCAACAATAAGGGAAGGAGGGCATTGGCCCTAGTCTACTGGCTCCTGACAAGGGAGGTCCTCAGGAACAGGGGAGACATACCTCCCGACGGTGATCTCGAGGAGAGCTACGAGGACTTCGCCACTAGGATAATGGGCCTCAGGTGAAACTATTTGGAGGTCAGGAGGTCAGCCGTCGCTGGCTCTTTTTATCCCTCCGATCCGGATGATCTCCTTTCCCTGTTAAGGGAGTTGTTCCTGAGCATTGGGGAGAGCGGGATTCCCTCACCGAATCCATCCGGGGAGAGGAGGATAGCCTCTCTGATATCGCCCCACGCCGGATACATATACTCGGGGAGGACGGCAGCTGCTGGATACTCAGTCTTGGCTAGGGACGGGATTCCCGAGACATTCGTCATTTTAGGCCCGAATCACACGGGACTTGGTGCCGCGTTCTCCGTTTCTAATGCAGATTACTGGGAGACACCTTTGGGCAGAGTTGAAGTTGATAAGGAGCTCGCCCTAGCCATTAAAGAGTACTTCAAGGATCTGGAGTTTGATGACCTGGCTCACATGTCAGAGCACTCCATAGAGGTCCAGATACCGTTCTTACAGGCGATATACGACTCGCCCAAGATAGTCCCCATTGCCATGGGCGTTCAGAATCCCTCCTCAGCCGCATCTCTGGGGAAGGCCATAGGCCTCGCCTCCGAATTTCTGAAGAGGGATGTCGTGGTGATAGCCTCATCAGACATGTCCCACTATCTCCCAGAGGAGGAGGCGAGGAGAAGGGATATGGCCGCGTTGGAGGCTATCTTGGACATGGATGTGGAGGGGCTATTCAGGACCCTGTTCGAGCTAGATGTTTCCATGTGCGGTCCTGGACCTGCCTCAGTGGCCATAACCTTCGCGAAGTTGAAGGGTGTTGAGAAAGGCGAGCTCGTGAGGTACTCCACCAGCGCTGAGGCGAGTGGTGACAGGTCCTTCGTGGTGGGCTACGCTTCGGTGGTGTTCGCGAGATGATTGATAATCCTGAGGAAACCTCTCAGCGTAAAATCGAGCACATAATGATAGCTAAGAGGGACGACATCGACCTTAGTACCACCAGCTCCTGGTTCGAGCATGTGAGGCTCCTCCACAATCCCCTACCGGATGCCTCCTTCGACGATGTGGATCTCTCTTGGAAGTTCTTGGGATACGAGCTGAAGGCTCCCCTACTGATAGAGGGAATGACTGGTGGTCACGAGGCAACTTTATCCGTAAATAGGGCTCTAGCTGAGGCAGCCCAAGCTGAGGGAGTCGCCATAGGGGTTGGCAGTCAGAGAGCAGCTTTGAGAAATGAGGACCTCGTAAGGACCTACTCTATAGTCAGGGAGACGGCCACAGAGGTGCCCGTCATAGCCAACTTGGGTATATCCCACGTCATAGGAGATGAGGGACCGGACAACGCGAAGAGAGCGGTCGATATGATAGATGCCGATGCTCTAGCGATCCACCTCAATCCCCTACAGGAGGTAATACAACCCGAGGGATCGGTTGATTTCACGGGATCCTTGGTGGCGATAAGGGATGTGACAAGGGAGTTAGATGTCCCAGTGATAGTGAAGGAGGTTGGTTCAGGGATATCCAAGGAGGCCGCGCTCGTCCTGAAGAGGGCCGGCGTTAGGATAATAGATGTGGCCGGGCAGGGGGGGACGAGTTGGTCTCTAATAGAGGGAGAGAGATCCCCTGAAGGATCCGTTAGATGGGTTGCCTCGAGGAGGTTCGCTGACTGGGGGTTACCCACCCCTCTTGCGGTAATGGAGGTCTCCACCCTTAGCGTCAAAGTCATAGGCTCCGGAGGGGTCAGGTCCGGTCTGGATGCCGCCAAATGCTTGGCCTTGGGCGCCCACATGGCTGGTGCTGCCCGCCCCTTCTTCATACGCGCGGTGGAGGAGGGGAGTGACGGCGTCAGGGACGAGTTAAATAAATTTATTTTCGAGATGAAGCTCGCCGCGTTCCTCACGGGGTCTCTCACAGTAAACCAGCTCAGATTGACCAGGAAATACCTGCTGACGGGTCCATTGAAGACCCTAGCGAATGAGAGGCATATTTTTATATGACACTCCCCGGCCCCCTCCAGGGAATGAAGGATGACGGCTCAGGACAAACCCTTCTATGTGAAGTTTGAGGTCCCTGATGACCTCGTTCCCAAGATACTCGAGTTAGTTCAGACCGCTAGGGAGACTGGTGGTAAGGTCAGGAAGGGCGTCAACGAGACCACTAAGGCTGTGGAGAGGGGTGAGGCCCTCTTCGTGGTCATAGCTGAGGACGTGAATCCCCCTGAGATAGTGGCTCACCTGCCGCTGCTGTGCGACGACAAGGGAGTCCCCTACGCTTACGTCCCGAGCAAGGAGGAATTGGGAAAGGCCGCTGGTATAGAAGTTCCCGCATCCTCAGTCGCTGTGGTGGATGCCGGGCAGGCCAAGAGCCTCTTGGAAGCACTCATAGAGAAGATAAAGGAGGTCAGGGGGACTGGAGGAACCGAGTAGTTTAAAAAACATGCTCACCCCACTCCTTTCTGAAGGTGATTGAATGTCCCAAGAGGCGGACAAGGGATACCCGGCCGAGGTAGTCGAGATAATAGGCCGCACGGGCGTAGCTGGAGATGTCATACAGGTCAGAGCCAAGATCCTCGTCGGGAAGGACAGGGGAAGGGTACTAACTAGGAATGTCAAGGGCCCAGTGAGGATAGGGGACATACTAATCCTTAGAGAGACCGAGATGGAGGCTAGGAAGCTGAAGCCGAGGTGATAGAATGTCCATACTGCTGAAGAAGTGTGCGTTCTGCGGTAGCGATGTCGAGCCCGGACACGGCTGGATGTACGTGAAGGCCGACGGTACCATCCTATACTTCTGTTCCTCCAAGTGCGCCAAGAACTACCTCAAACTGGGTAGGAACCCCAAGAAAGTTAAGTGGGTCAGGAAGAAGCCCAAGAAGGAGGGGAAGTAGAACCCTCCTTCTATCCCACGGTGACTCTAATTGCCCAAGAAGGACGGTAAGGATAAGGGGGATAAGGAGAAGAGGTACAGGCAGCCCCTAGTATCTGTTCTAGGCCACGTGGATTCGGGTAAGACCACCCTTCTGGACTACATCAGGAGGACCAGGGTGGCGGCTAAGGAGCCGGGCTCGATAACCCAGCATGTGGGGGCCTCAGAGATACCTACCGATGTGGTCTACGAGATATGCGAGCCCGTGATGAGGGCCCTCAACCTTAAGTTCGAGATAAAGACCGGAGGTTTGCTCTTCATAGACCTGCCCGGACACGAGGTATTCTCCAACCTGAGGAGGAGGGGTGGTTCTGTAGCGGACATAGCCATCCTGGTGATAGACATAAATGGGGGAGTGCAGCCCCAGACCATTGAGTCCATAAACATACTCAAGGAGAGGAGAGTTCCCTTCGTCATAGCGCTCAACAAGATAGACACTCTGTACGGCTGGAAGTCTGAGGAGGGCAGGCCTTTCATCTTGGCTGAGAGAGAGCAGCCACCCTCCGTTTTGGCCGAGTTGGAGAAGAGGCTCTACAGGGTGGTGGATCAGCTGGCCACCTTGGGGATCTACGCCGACAGGTACGATAGGATCCAAGACTTCACCAAGACCTTCGCCATCGTACCGACCAGTGCGGTGACGGGGGAGGGCATTCCGGACCTCTTAACGATGCTCATAGGACTCGTGCAGAGGTTCATGCTCGACAGGCTGGAGATAACCACTGAGGAGGGAAGGGGTACAGTGCTCGAGGTCAAGCAGCAGCAGGGACTGGGTACAGTGCTGACAGCCATAATCTACGACGGAGTCCTCAGGAAAGACGACACCATAGTGGTGGCTGGTGTGAATGGACCGGTCGTGACGAAGGTGAGGGCGCTCCTGGTTCCAGAGCCCCTCCAGGAGATGAGGGCAACGAAGAAGTTCAGGAGAGTTGATGAGGTCTCAGCAGCTGCTGGAGTGATGATCTCCGCACCTAATTTGGATGAGGTGCTCGCCGGATCTCCCCTATATGTGGTTAGAGATAGGGAGAGGATAGAGGAGGTCAAGAAGGAGGTTCAGGAGGAGGTAGAGCGTATCATCATAAAAACGGACAAGATCGGCGTGATAGTAAAGGCAGACACGTTGGGCACGCTGGAGGCCTTGATAGCTCAGCTCCAGAAGGAAGGCATACCAATAAGGAGGGCCGACATAGGCGATGTCTCCAAAGTGGATGTGTTCGAGGCAGCTGTGATAAAGCAGAAGGAGGAGAAGTTCGCGGTGATACTGGCATTCAACGTGAAGATAAAGGAGGACGCAAGGAGAGAGGCGGGGGACAGGAAGATCCCCATATTCACCGATGTCATCATCTACAGGCTAATTGAGAGCTTCAAAGAGTACTTGGAGGAGCTAAAGAGGAGAGAGGAGGAGAGAGTACTTTCACAGGCTGTATTCCCGGCTGAAATCTTAGTTCTACCGGACTTCATTTTCAGGAGGAGCGACCCTGCCATCGTTGGAGTTGAGGTCCTTAGAGGTAGGATAAGACCCGGCTATCCCCTGATGAACGAGAGCGGGAGGAGGGTCGGAACCATACTGGACATCCAGTACGAGGGGAACAGGGTACCCGAAGCTAAGGCTGGGCAGAGGGTAGCCATCTCAATAAAGGGCGGAGTAGTAGGTAGGAACGTCAAGGAGGGCAGGAAGCTTTACACTGAGGTGTCCGAGTTTGAGGACGATAAGGCCCGCTCCATATACTTCAGTAAGATGAGCGACGACGAAAAGGAGCTATACAGGCGGATCCTCTGGATCAGATACTCCCGGGGAGCCAGCTCCCCGGATTAGTTCAACTTATATAACTGAAGTGGTCAGTTTCGGGAAGGTGATTCCATCCCATGGCGATGAGAAGAAGGAGAAGGGTAGAGGAAGAGTTCCTCGTGCTCGACATCGGCGATCCCAATACTGGTAAGACCTTCCACGTTAAGCTGCCCAAGGATAACATCAGGTTCTTCGTGGGAAGAAGGCTAGGCGAGGAGATCAGTGGAGACGCCTTCGGCCTACCAGGATACACGTTCAAGATAACCGGTGGGACCGACAAGGACGGCTTCCCGATGCACCCCTCGCTCCAGATACCGGGAAAGAAGAAGGTCCTCCTGTCATCACCACCAGGGTTCCACCCTAGGAAGAAGGGAGAGAGGAGGGCTAAGACAGTGAGGGGCGCCATAATCTCCGATGCTATAAAGCAGATAAACCTAAGAGTCGTTAAGGTCGGGGAGAAAACCTTAGAGGAATTGCTGAAGAAGGAGGAGGCGGAAGCCGAGGCCTCCTGAAGGTGATCCAATGGGAAATGAAGTTGACAGAGTCATCTTGCAGCCCGAGATGAACATAGGGACTGCTGGTCATGTGGATCACGGCAAGTCCACCTTAGTCCAAGCTCTGACGGGCATATGGCCTGAGAGACACAGCGAGGAGCTGAGGAGGGGTATCACCATAAAGCTGGGATACGCAAACGCCGATCTGAGGAAGTGTAAGTCATGCGAAGGAGATGATGCCAAGTGCTACACCACCATGGAGAGATGTCCCATAGACGGAGGGGAGACGGTCCTCCTCAGGAAGGTCTCCTTCGTGGACTGTCCTGGTCACGACACCCTAATGGCCACTATGCTAGCAGGATCCACGTTAATGGATGCAGCCTTACTGGTCATCGCAGCCAACGAGCCAGCGCCTCAGCCCCAAACTAGGGAGCACTTAGTTGCCCTGAGGATAATGAATGTCAAGCAGATCATAGTGGTTCAGACCAAGATAGAGCTTGTCAATGATGAGGAAGCTCTGAAGAATTACGAGCAGATTGTGGAGTTTCTGAGGAGCTACTTGAATGAGATCCCACCCATAATCCCCGTCTCCGCCCTCCATGGGGTGAACATCGGCTATCTGATAAGGGAAATGGTGAGGAGATTCACGCCTCCGCCTAGGGATCCCACTAAACCCCCTAGAATGTACGTGGCTAGGTCCTTCGATGTGAACAAGCCGGGAACGAGGCCAGACAAGCTAGTAGGTGGCGTGCTCGGAGGCACTATCATCCAAGGAAGGTTCAGGGTGAACGATGAGATAGAGATAAGACCCGGAGCCTACAGGGCCGGTAAGTTCATTCCGCTCACGACCAAGATAGTGAGCCTGAGGAGCGAGAACGCTCCCTTGGAGGAGGCTTACCCAGGAGGGCTCATAGGTGTGGGGACTCTTTTAGACCCGGCACTCACTAAAGCCGACAACATGGTGGGCAACGTAGTTGGAATGCCTGGGGAGCTGCCGCCTACTTGGGTTGAGCTGGATGTGGAGGCCAAGTTCTTCGAGAAGATAGTGGGTACTAGGGAGGAGATGAAGGTCAAGAAGCCCAGCAAGGGTGAGTTCATACAGCTGAACGTCGGCACGGCCACCGTGCCGGCCGTGCTCAGGGACATGACTCCCGAGGATGAGATGACCCTCCTACTGAGGATACCTGCCACGGCTGAGCTCAACCAGAGGGTCGCCATCTCGTCTAGGATAGGCAACAGGTGGAGGCTCATAGGGTACGGGCACATCAGAGGTGGGGAGGAGTACAGACCACCCTCCTAAATCTCCAAGATCCTGATCTTCAGCCCAAGCTTGGAGAGCTCCCCCTCTCTCCTCCTCTGATATTCGTCATTAGTTCCCAAGATGACGCCGGTGGGTCCATCCAAGAGGAGGGCTTCTACCCTCGTCACCTTCAGATCGGCCAAGACTATCTTGGGGTCAGGCAGCCTCTCTAACTCCCTCCTGACCTTCCCTATGATGTCCTTTCCCTCCTCGGTCAATCTATACATGACGAAACTGTCAATGGTGGGGTGCCCGCAGGGGGTCTCCACCGTGGGGTAAGTGACTATCATCCCGCAGGATCTGCACCTGTACACGGGACCTATTGAGACCAGTTCTTTACCTGTAACAGGTCCGCATTTCGGGCATACACCTTTCTCGTAGGTCACCGATCCACAGGTGACGTGAATCCAAGCCTCCATCTCTTCCAAGTCGCTGGCACCGCAGGAAGGGCACTTCAGGACTGCATAGGTGGGTCCATCGCAGGAGAAAGTGGTCACCTTCTGGGATGTCAGGAGCCCTTTACCAGCCACCCTCTCCAAGACATCGTTCTTCCCCATGATCACCTCTTCTCTATTTAGAAAGTTCCAAACGAAGGTTACTAGATCCTCTCCACGGAGATCAACACCGGACACCGAGGAATCCCTCCTCGCATGCCCTGTCAACGTCCTTCAACCATGAGAAGGAACTCTCATCCTCTAAGAAATCGATCGCGATTGATTGAGACCTCCAGAGCGGCTTACCCTCTCTTATTTCTGGTACTGAGGAGTAACGTTCATTCCTGATGAATCCGTCGATCGTATAGTAGTAGGCAGCTCCTCTGAGCCTCTCATACGGTTCATAATCTGACTCCACCCCTCTGTAGATCAGATTACTCATGACGAGCGTCTCTTCGCCTGGATTAACTGTTACATGTCCGTAATTCGGTGGTATGACCACTACATCTCCCGGTGATGCCCTCACCACTATGAAATCCACTATCTCCTTGAGCGAGGGACCTGCCCTCTGGAGGAGGTAAATCGCATTTCCGGAGTGCACCTGATAGATCTCAGGGTAGGAGGGCCTGCCCGCCGAGGGAGGCATATGATAGTGGCCCTTCGTCTTGGCATACTCCCTTCCGACCATCCAAGACGGGATTATCGTTACATCGAACCGGACCCATCTCGCTCTCAGAGGGGGGAGGTCCCTGTACATTAAGTACGCGTTGCCATCCTCCTTGAGGGCACTGGGATCCTCCAGGACCGTGAGGAGGTCGAAGAACCTCCTCACGCTGGGGATAACCTTCTCACCTTGGACTAGGAGTTCACCTTCACCTTCCCTGTACTCGACGCCGGGGGCTATCATCATCAGCGCTCCCAAGGAATAGGGACCTGAGCCAAGTTAATATTCCGGACCCTCCCAAAGTCGGGATGAGGTTCAGGCTTATTCTACTATTCCTCGTTATCTCCGCGCTCATAATTCCTCTAATAAATACGAGCGGTCAGATAGTGTATGAAATAGAAAGGGAAAAGGTCGTTCTTGATATACAGCGTTCGGGAACGGTGTACTTGAGGTACAACCTCACTCTGAGGGTGAAGTCGGGGACGGTAGCCCGCTATGTATCAGTAGGGATGCCCTCCCCATCTTTCAGCGTGCTAGAGACTAAGGAAATCTTTCCCAATGGAAAAACCGTTGAGATCGATGCCCAAGAGGTAAGGGAGGACTCATATTACGCGGTGAAGATGAGACCCAGCGAGCCTATAGACCCGGGGGAGAGCAGGACTTACGTGGTGGAGGTCGAGCTCAGGGACTTCATATATGAGGACGAGACTAACCCCGGCAATGCGGGCCTCATGTTCACACCCTCCTGGTTCAATGCTCCCGTAAAGCTGCTCCAAGTATTCGTGATACTACCTCCTGGGGTTTCCAAGGGAGAGGTGAGAAACCAGCCCGATTACGACAACTTGCAGACGCTGGATGACGGCAGGATATACCTCTACTGGGAGAGGAGGGACCTCCCCCCCAACTACAAGTTCGAGATAGGGGTGTCGTTTCCAAGGGACTACGTCGATAAGGTAGTACCTGCGGGTGGCGGAATTCCGGACTACCTCAGCTTCATTATAGGGATCATGTTTCTGGGAGCGGTAATAATCTCCATCGTGGCCATAGTCAAGTTATTCAAGTCATGGATAGAGAAGCTTCCCTATCAAGCCCCTGAGATCTTCGCGGAGAGTTTGGGACCGAACAAGAACATGGGTCCAACGGAAGTGGCCTATCTCCGCAAGTTGGAGGGAGCCAAGCTCAGTTACGGGCGAATTTTAGCAGTTCTCATAGCCAGCTTGGTGGAGAAGGGGTTCTTGGCGGTGGATAGCCTAGATCCACTTAAACTTAGGAAGTTAGAGGGATCGGGGAGGAACCTGAGGATCTATGAGAAGAGGTTCTTGGACTGTGTGATGGAGGACAGATCTCTAGACCAAGATTGCCTAGTTAAGGTAATCAGGCTCATACACAGGAGGGTGGAGAGAGAGCTATCCGGATACTCGAGGAGGGAGACCCTCGCTTTCTACGACAGCAAGGTGAGATCAATATGGGAGATGATCGAGGATGCTCCCTTGGCGGAGAAGCTCGATCTCGTCAAGAGTAATCTTGCATGGCTGTTGACAGATCCTGATTTCGAGAGAAGTTTGAGAAAGGCATTGAAGAGTCCTAAGGGGAAGGTAGTCTTTACCTCCTATCCGCTGGACGATGTGTGGATATGGTGGCCTAGGGGTAGATGGACCTCGATTCCCCCCACTCCGAGGATTCCCAGAGCTCCTGATACGTCTGGGACGCCTAGTGGCAAGGTAGATGTCCCAGTCATCCCGGACATAGAGAAAGCCGCCGATATCATCGCTAGATCGGTCGAGGAGGTCTCCTCTAATATCGTCAGGAACATAGAGGACTTCGCTGACAAAGTCGCTGAGGTCATAGTCCCCTCCAGACCTCGAGCTAGGAGGACGGCATCAGTCAGCTGCGCCTGTGTCAGCTGCGCATGTGCCTGCGCATGTGTGAGTTGCGCTTGTGCCTGTGCTGGAGGTGGGGTTGGTTGATCGAGAGGGAATTCCTGACATTCAAATTGAATGGTAGGAGGATCCAGCTCCGTATAGATCCCCTAGCCATGGGTGCCTTAGTGGTGGATGCTCAGAGGGTCGCTTACCTCAACTACACAGCAGCGGTATTCGCCAAGGCTTTCCTCTCAGGTAAGGGATGGGATGAGGCTTATCGGGAGTTGAAGAGGATTTACAGGGGCATGAGAAAAGATGAGGTGAGGAGGCACTATGAGGACGTAGTCAGTAAGCTCAGGAGATTCATCGAGGGATATGAGGACCCCGTAACCGATCTGGGGTTTAAACCGGCCTTTCCTGACCCATCAACCCTCGGCGCCCCCTTCAGGGTCGACTTGGCCCTCACGTATAGGTGCAATAACGCCTGCATCCATTGCTACTCCTCCAGTCCCGACGAGCGGGGGGAATTGAGCACTAATGAGTGGAAGGCCGTGTTAAGGAGGTTCCATGAGCTGGGAGTCCCTCAAGTCACTTTCACCGGTGGGGAGCCCACGCTCAGGAGAGATCTTCCGGAGCTGGTGGCCGAGGCCCAGAGGCTCGGGATGGTCTCGGGAATAGTGACAAATGGGAGACTTCTAACCCGAGAGCTGGTTGAGAGGTTGATCGAGGCCGGATTGGATTTCGCTCAGGTGACCTTGGAGTCCAGCGATCCAGAGGTCCACGATTCCATAACCCAAGTGAGGGGAAGCTGGAAGGAGACGGTCGAGGGGCTCAAGAACCTGCTCAAGTTCGATATCTACGTGAGCGTCAACGCCACCCTCCTCAGGAGGAACATGAGCACGGTGGAATCATTGATACGGTTCGCCGCAGATCTGGGTGTAGATGGATTCTCTCTGAACAGGCTGATATACAGCGGAAGGGGCAGGGACCTGAGAGATCTGGAGCCCTCCTTTGATGAGATAAGAGATGTGTTGGCTGAGGCTAAGGAGCTCACCACGGAGCTGGATCTGGACTTCAGGTGGTTCGGGGTGACCCGTTACTGTGAGCTGGATCCAATGAGCGAGGGTCTGGGACCGAAGTTCTGCTCGGCGTGCAGCATAACCTTGGCGGTAGAGCCTGATGGGTCCGTGATACCCTGCCAGAGTCATTACAAGGTTCTGGGTCACATCCTGAGGGATTCTTGGGAGAAGATCTGGTATCACGATGAGTGCCTGAAGATCAGGGAACTCCGCTTCGTGGGGGAAGCGTGCTTCTCCTGCCCTCTGCTCCAAGTCTGCAGGGGAGGGTGTCCCCTCGAGGCCGAGGTGAGACCGTATCCCAGCTCTCCGCCGGAGGTGAGGTTGGGTGAGTGAGGTCGTCCCTTCCGAGAACCTGTCCTCAGCGGCCCGCTTGATCAAGGAGCATACAGGAAAGGTGCTGGCGTTCACAGGAGCTGGGACCTCAGCTGAGGCAGGTATCCCGACCTTCAGGGGGAAGGATGGACTCTGGAACAGGTACAGGCCTGAGGAGTTGGCCACGCCCCGAGCGTTCGAGTCTAACCCCAAGAGGGTCTGGGAGTGGTATAAGTGGAGGATGTCCGTAATCGCGAGGGCCGAGCCAACTTGGGCCCACAAGGTGATGGCTGACTGGGAGAGGAAGGGCATACTCATGGGCGTGGTGACCCAGAACGTCGACGGGCTCCACCAGAGGGCTGGCTCTAGACTAGTAGTAGAGCTTCACGGTTCTATATGGAGGGTTAGGTGCACTGCATGCGGCAAGCGGTTCAATCTAGGTTTCGGGAACATACCAGAGGATGATTTACCGAGGTGTAAAGAGTGTGGTGGGCTTCTCAGGCCTGACGTGGTGTGGTTCGAGGAGCCCGTTCCGATGGACCAGTTCGAGAGGGCAGAAAGTTTGTTCTCTGAGGCAGAGGTCGTCCTCGTTGTGGGAACTAGTGGTGTGGTCATGCCTGCAGCCCTGTTACCCATAAACGCGGCGAGGCGAGGGAAGATACTGGTGGAAGTGAATCCGGAGGAAACTAATTTAAGTAGCTTGGCGAACATCAGGTTGGGAGGGCTGGCGGGAGAGATCTTCAGGGAGCTCGCCCGGCTGGTGGAGGATGATCCCTCTTGGAGATAGTTGAGTTCAGGCATGATTTGTTGGATGAAGTTGTCTCGATTCACTGCCCCAGCTGGAGGGATATGACCTTCGATCTCCGGATCAAGGAGTGCGGATACTGGGGAGACCCCCAAGTATTTGAGTGGTACTTGGAGTCCCTCTACTCGTCCGGTGGCAAGGCAGTGGTCGCTCTGTCTGATGGAAAGGTGATCGGTGAAGCTGAGGTCGTACCGGAGAGGTTCCTCACCCCCGTAGGCGAGCACGCATACCTGCAGATGGTCTGGGTCAAGGAGGAGGCGAGGAGGACTGGCGTAGGGAGGAAGCTCGTTGAGAGGTGCATGGATCTAGCTAGGGGAATGGGAATGCGCCACTTAGACACGATACCGACCACCGAGGCCCTCCCCTTCTTCGAAAACCTGGGATTCAGGGAGATCGATTCTCAGGTGCTGATGGAGGCGCCGGCGAGGCCTGCACCCGAGCAGCCCAAGTTAGAGGACGCTACTAGGGAGGAATTCCCCGCTGCCGCCCAGATGATCGCTGGACAGACAAGGCCCTCATCCCTCCTTTGGGAGCTGCTGTGGGACAGGGAGAGTGTGGGTCTTCCCTCGCCTAGAGTCGTGAAGGTCAGGGTGGGGCTGTGGCAACTCATCCTCGCGATGTTCCAGCCTACTAGGGACGATGATCACCTTTATGCCCTGATATGGGGACCGAAGAGGGCCAGTCTTGGTCAGATATTTGATTCTGCTGAGATGGCGGTTACCCTCGCCAATGAGATGGGTGTGCCCAAGGTAGTTACGCAGACTTGGTGCAGGTACAGGGCAGCGTTCGAGGCCGCTGGCTTCGAGCCGGTAAGCAGGTACAAGTGGATGAGGAAGGAGATCTAACCCCTTTAAAAAGAGGAAGAAAGGAAGGAGGGAGAGGATGCTTAGCCTCCCAGCGATGGACCTACCACGTTATCTACCCACCACTGCATGGACCAGAGTTCATCGTGGCCTATCCTCTGCCCGGGGAGCACCCTCAACTTGCCCTCGTTATCGTATATCGGTCCGGTGAACGGGTCGAACGTCTCGTCGTTAACGAATACCCACTTCTTACCGGTCCAAACGGCACCCATCTGTACGAGCCTCGCCATGACGAGCGTGTAAACGTCTGGATTCTCTATCACTGTACCGTTCGGGAGCTGGACCTTCTCATTCACCTTAACAGACTTCAGCTCGCCCACAAATTTGGGATTGATCGGTTGGTTGTAGGCACAGCCGAGTTCCACGGCGCCTTCCTTCAGCTTCCACCAGTAATCGACATTTTGGAGGTTCTTGGGTGTGTAGGAGCCAGCGTATATCTTGCTGAGGATGTCGTCGTATATCACCTCCCAATGGACGAGCTGACCGCTGACGCAAACGTCCTTCCCGAACTTCTCCATGGGGCTGTAGTGACCGAAGGCGAGAATGCGCTCTCCCCTCTGGAAGTGCTCTTCTGCCACCTGAACGACGGTAGGAGAGTCCTCCGTGAACGCGAGCACATCCACGCCCTCAGATATCAGGGCCTCCGCTGCCTGTCTGGCCTTTGTGGGATCGTACCAGGCTCCTATCTCCCTGACGTATACCTTGCAGTCCCCGCAGACCTCCTTAACTCCTAAGGAGAAGGCATTTATGTGCCTGACGACCTCAGGTATCAGATGCGCCGCCACATAGCCTATCTTCTTGGTCTTGGTCAGGGCTCCGGCCATGAGACCGTTCAGGTAGTAGACTTGGTAGAAGTCCGCGAAGTACGTACCCATATTAGGAGCCCTCTTGTACCCTGAACAGTGCCAGAATATCTTGTCAGGATGCTTCTGGGCCTCTTCCAGAGTCGGATCCATGAAGTCGAAACTGGTGGTGAAGATCACGTCGTAACCTTGGGAGATGAGCTGCTCTATCACGCCAGCGGCATCGGCAGGAGCTACTGACTCTACATGAGTCGTCTCAAGCCAGTCGTACTTTTTGTCCACCATCTCCTTCGCTTGATGGTGGGCGTAGGTCCATCCTATGTCCCCTATCGGCCCCACGTATATCCAAGCGGCCTTTATCTTCCCTCCCTCTGGCGAGATGGTCTTGGTTTCGGTGACCGTGACGGTCTTAGCGGGTGCTCCTGTAGCTCCTACAGTCACGGTCTGAGTGACCGTGGTGACACGACTCGGAGCAGCAAAATAACCCGCAATCAGGCCTAGAATAAGGAGTATTACCGCTATCGCGGCCCACTGGGTAGAGGTCATACTAACTACCTCATGGGGGGTATTGTGGCTGAGGCCAGCGGGCATTTCATAAAGATGACTCAGTCGTTTCACCTGCACCGAAAAGTTTTCAAATAAGAGGTGAAAGGAGTAGGAGGCTGCCGTGGGCGGTGGCCTAGGAGAGGCCCGCGGGTAGAGGGCTTGAACCTCATGGGGGGTCGCGAGCCTCTCCTATTTACCTCTCTTCTCTTTCATACGGTTTGCCCAATGCTGCAGGGGCCCCCATCCTCCTCCTCATGGATTCAGTGGCTCCCAGAGTTAGTATTACTACAGTCAGAAGGTAGGGAAGTCCGTTTAGAAGCCATTGACTGTAACCATAGGCCTGGAGCGTATAACCGCTCGCCTCCACGATGCCAAACAGGTACGAGCCCAAAAGGGCTCTGAGAGGGTCCCAAAGTGAGAATATCACGAGTGCCAGAGCTATCCACCCCCTCCCGGCGGTCATGTTCTCTATCCAAGCCGGATTATACGCGACCGATAGGTAGGCGCCGGCGAGCCCGGCAAATATCCCTCCAATTAGGGTACTCAAGTACCTGACCCTGTTCACATCTATGCCCATCGCATCAACGGCAGCTGGGTTCTCCCCGGTAGACCTTATGACTATCCCGTACTTCGTCCTGTATAGGAGTAACCACATGATCAGGGCCAGAAGCAGGGAGACGTAGAAGAGGGGATCTTGGTCGAAGAGCACCTTCCCCAGTACCGGGATAGACGATAGTGGTTCCACGGGTTTTGGAAGGAACCTCGCCTCCACTGGTAGCTGGTTTCCCACGTAAACCCTTCCGAGGACGCTGCTGAGTCCTAGGCCGAACATGGTCAGGGCAAGCCCCGAAACCACCTGATTTCCCTTGAGTCCTATGCTTATGGCTCCATGTATCATCGATAGCGAGCCCCCGGAAAGCATCCCGACCAGAACTCCCAACCACGGGTTCCCTGTGACTAGGGCGGTCGCGAAAGAGCTCAAGGCACCCACGGCCATCATTCCCTCAACACCTAAGTTCAGAATTCCGGATCTCTCTGCATATATCTCACCTAGTGCCGCGAGGAGGAGAGGCGTCGCCGACCTCAAGCCTATCCAGAGGATATTCTCGATTAGCTTGGCCTCGATCATCCCCTCACCACCCTGTACCTCACCAGAAACTCGCCAGCGAGGATGAAGAATAGTATTATCCCGTTGAAGAGATCCACTACCCCTATGGGAAGCCTGTACGTTATCATTATGTATTCTCCACCGACTAAAAGTCCTCCATAGAGGAAATTCGTCACGATCAGGCTTAGAGGGTTGTTACCCCCCAGCCAAGCGGTTATTATTCCGGAGAACCCGTATCCGGAGAGGAACTCGGGAGTGAACCTCTTCTGTACGCCGCAAAGTTCCCCCACTCCTGCGATCCCCGCCAAGCCACCGCTCACCACCATGGCCAGAACCACGGTCCTCATGTAGCTCATGCCAGCCGCCGAGGCGGCATCGGGATTGCTTCCAATGGCCCTCATCTCGAACCCCCAAGGGGTCTTCCTCAGGATCAGGTAGGCCAAGATGGAGGTGATCACAGCTATCAGGAGGGTGGGCCAGTGGATCCTAGTGCCATCTATCAGGGGAAGGTGAGACGCTTCTGGTATCACCTCCGTGTGGGCGAAGCCGCCGTAAGTGAGCTGTCCGACCTTCTCCTTAGCCTTCCAAGGACCGTGGATGAGGTGCTGGAACACCCAATACAGGATGTAGTACAGCATGAGGGTGGAGATGACCTCGTTCACGTTGAGTTTAGCTCTCAGGATCGCTGGTGGTATGCCCCAAGCGGCTCCCGCGGCGAACCCGATGGAGAAGAGGATGGGGATGAGCAACGCCGACGGGAGGGACCCGTAATTCACCGCTATCACGTAAGCGGCCATCGCCCCCGCCAGCAGCTGGCCCTCTGCCCCTATATTCCAGAACCCCGTCCTGAACACCAAGGCGAGGCCTGAGCTCACCAAGAGGAGGGGAATCATTCTAACCACAGATTCCGTCACGCCTATGCGAGTAGCGAACGCGTTGTAGAATATGGAGGAGTATACGTCGACGGGATTCAGGCCGTAAACCAAGAAGACGATCGAGGCCGTCATCAGGGCAGCGAAAACCGATGATATCCTCACGAGAATCATAATCTTCCTGCTCGTCTCGAGCCTCTTGATCACTCTCAATCTCATCAGAGCACCTCCGATCCGGACATCATGAGGCCGATCTCCTCCCTCGTCACTTCCTCCGGCCTGACTACTCCCACGAACCTACCCTCGAACATCACAGCTATGCGATCGCTGAGCTGGATCACCTCGTCCAAGTCGCCCGATACAAGGAGGATGGCCCTTCCCTCGTCCCTTTTCTTGAGAAGGAGTTTTCTTATGTACTCTGTGGCTCCCACATCCAAGCCAAAGGTCGGGTTGGAGGCCACTATGAGTTTGGGGTCCCTCCTTATCTCCCTCCCCACTATGAGCTTCTGCATGTTACCTCCTGAGAGGAGCCTGGCCTGCGTGTCAGGTGAGGGGACGGCTATCTCGTACTCGTTTATGAGAGACTCGGCGGTCCTCCTTATCTCGCCGTAGTCGAGTAGCAGACCTCTCCTGTAAGGTGGCCTGTAGTAGCTCTTCAGCACGGAGTTCTCCGCGACGCTCATGTCGGGGACTATGCCGAACTTTAGCCTCTCCTCCGGAATGTGTCCGACACCCAGCTCGGCGATCTCTCGGGGCGATTTATTGGTAGCATCCACCCCCATCACACTCACGGAGCCGGATTTCACCCTCCTCAATCCCACTATAGCTTGCACCAGCTCTCTCTGTCCATTCCCCGCTACTCCAGCGACGCCGAATATCTCGCCCTCCCTCACCTCGAAGCTGACGCCCTTGACGGCCTCTCTCCCCCTATCACCGAGGACGACGAGGTCCTTAACCTCGAGGACCGGCCTTCCTGGCTTGCCAAGCACCTTCTCCAGCTCGAAGACCACATCCCTCCCCACCATCATCCTAGCCAGCGATTCCTTGGTCGCCTCTTCCACCCTGAGCGTGCCAACTACCCTTCCCCTCCTCATGACCGTAACCCTGTCCGCCACCTCGAAGACCTCTGAGAGCTTGTGCGTGATGAAGACGATGCCCTTTCCGTCTTCCTTCATCCTCCTGAGCACATTGAAGAGATCCCTGGCCTCCTGGGGCGTGAGAACCGAGGTGGGCTCGTCCAAGATGAGGATGTCCGCCCCTGCATAGAGGGCTTTCACTATCTCCACCTTCTGCTGCTCCCCCACCGAGAGCTGCCAAATGTAGGCGTCGGGATCCACCTGGATCCCGTACTTCTCGGCGAAGTCTCTTATCCTATCCTTTACCTCTCTCAGGGGATTGAGGAAGCTCCTAGCGTAACCCATGGCTAGATTCTCGGCCACGGTGTGCTTGTCCACCAAAAGGAAGTGTTGATGCACCATCCCTATTCCAAGTCTTATCGCATCCCTAGGGCTGCGTATCCTAACTTTCTTCCCCTTTACGAAGATCTTCCCATCGTCCGGCTGATATATGCCGTAGAGTATGTTCATGAGAGTTGTTTTCCCGGCCCCGTTCTCACCCAAAAGGGCATGGATTTCCCCGGGAAGTAGCTCAAAATTGACGTGATCGTTCGCTAAGACTCCGGGGAACCTCTTCACTATTCCCTCCATCCTCACAAGAGGTTCCCCGTCCGATCCTCGGGTCAAGCTACCCCCGAGCGCCATATCAGGACAGATATTAAACTAGCTGTCGGTGGGTTCGAGTCAGCGGGAGGATATTTCCACGCTCTCTCCAGCGTACAACTCCCTGAAGCTACCCCCCAGCTGCGACGCTAGTTTGGATTTGGCCCTGAAACCGGTGCAGTGCATTGGAGCGAGTATCTCAGGATTGTACTCTCTCAAAGCCTCAACTGTTCTCTCTATCCTTTCTTCACTGGCATCGATCAAGTGGAATCCTCCTATGATCGCTTTTATCCTGTCCTCCCCTGTGAGGGAGATAGCTCTTTCTACAGTGTTCACCACCCCACTATGGCCGCAGCCCAGCAGGATCACCAGCCCGTCCTCCATCCTCACCACCAAGGCCTGGTCGTCCGGGAGCTCGTCCACCACGAACCTTCCCTCTTCTACCTTGTAGAAGCCCCTCACGATCTCAAAGTCGTTCTTTCGGGAGATCTCACCTGTGGTCATGATGTCCTTGGCTATGGGAACGGGATCCCTCGACAGGATGACCTCGGCATGTCTCTTCAGCTCCCCAAGCGAGTATGGCGGCCCCGTGTAGGTGAGCTCGTTGAGACCGAGAGATGGCAGTATCGCGTACTTAGGTGAGAAGACCTCTGGATGTGCGATTATCAGGGGATTCGAGTTCACACGGGTTAAAAGCTTGAGCAGGCCACCAGTATGATCGTAGTGGTTGTGGGTAAGGAAAATGTATCTCACTTTGGAGAGATCGATCCCCATAACCTCAGCATTGTTCAACAAGGCTTCTCCTGTGATACCAGTATCAATGAGAACTGTAGAATCCAACTCCGGGGTCTCAAGCAAGAGAGAGATCCCATTCTCCGCCAGTATGGGGCCCTCATAGTGCGTGGTGTTATCAATTAGGGCCGTTACCCTGATCGAATCCAAGCCCATCTTCGCCCCTTCGATTAGTGAGTTAGGAGAGATTAAAATGACAGTGGTGCCGGAGATATTCAGAAAAATAAGAGAGATAGGCAGGGATATCTTTCATAAAATTACCATCTAGTGACGTACCTTATAAGGAACTGGTGTCCAAAATTTGAGAAGAGATATATTATGTATGGGTAGCCAAATTTCCTGTAATAGTAGTCCCAGTAGTAGGGCCAGAAGTCGTTGTAGTAGCAACCTACAGAGACGAATAACCTTTTGCCGACAATGTACGATGCCCCTCCACCCCACATATCTGGATAACCGTATTTCACCCATCTGTTGTCACTTCTGTTGTAATTCGCCTCGCTCCACAGTTCTCCATGGAGCTTGTATATATTTACGTATTCTGTATTCTTATACACGTAGTCATCAAGTCTAGAATTTATGAAGTACTTTATATGAAACCAGGTGTATTCTGGATAATTAGATTCAACATATTCTTTAACAGTATCAGGGGACCAGTAATCCCTTACAGTTTGTATCCCCGAGTCGCAGTTGAGGCAGCGTTTCCCATCGAAGACCGAAAAGTAAGTCCCGGCAAAGTTAGCAGACATCACTTTTCTGAATACCGTATGGTTTCCATTTATCACGTACATATCGTTACCATCAAAATCCCAGTAGTGATCTGTTGCATTACATCCCTTTTCTGTGAAACGGCCACTCAACGCTAAGAAGTTACCATTTTCATCGGTGATCTTCCTCCCTTTTCCTAAGTGTATATTCCCTTCAGGATCCTCATGAACTGTGCCCACATATACGTTGGGCTCTGGAATGAATATCGGAGGTCGTTCTCTGTCTTCTTCCTCTAATTTCTTCAATATTTCGTCCATTTTCTTCATTTCCTCTGGTGTAGGACCCTTGATCGCCTGACCATCTTTGTTACTAGGCTGGGCAGCTATGCTGAGTAGTGGAGGGAGTATTAGGAGGACCAGTATTGTAACGACAATATATTTATAGATTCCACCTGCTCTCTTCATACAAATCATATTATCTCCTCTGTAGTTGAATATTTAATCAATATAGGCTGGAATTTTTGTTATAAAGATTTTACGATGCAAGTCGTTCTTTTTTTAAGATTAGCGTAAATTGCAATTATTAATTATGTTTTTCAGTGATACATCTGGAAAGTCCGGCAGGTTGTGGGGTTATAGATATGAGAATTAAGCTGTTAGCTCTTTCGTTGGGTCTGATGGCATTGGCATTGTTTATGATAATCGTAGTTCTCCTATCTCAGTTTCCGAGTGAGGGTGTTACAACATCAAACAGTATACCTCCAACTCGGACTAGTTCCGCCCGGACTGGCTCAACCACTCAAAACACGCAAAGTATGTCTAGAAATGAGATTAATGCTACTTTTTTACATGGAGAAGGAAGATATTGGATTGTAAAACTCTTTCAGTCAGCGATAATAAGTTGATAATCTTCTTAGAGTTAGTGACCCCTACCAGAGTGAACAAGACCCTAATTTTATCTAAGCTTGATCATTCCTTACACATAGAGAATTTAACGCTAATTCCCTGGGAATCGCCTAAGCGTGTCAAGCATGTCCATAGAGGGTTCCTTCTAGTTGGTCCGAGCCAATTAGTTCTAATCGATAGGAATGGAAATTCCGTCTGGAATCTAGCAGGTAATTTTACTGATGCTGTTGAGATAGATGAGTGGATATATGCCCTTGAATTCGTTGATGGCAGACTCTATTTAGCCAGAATAGATATTAAGGGGAAGATCCATGAGAGGAACTTTGTAGCGGAAATAAGTCGGGATGCCATGGAAAAACTGAAGTATCTTTATAAAGAGAGCCCCCCTATTCTGTTGACTGATGGACATTACCTTTACGCCTTTTGGTATGATCTAAAGGGGAGGGAGGCCCTAGAGAATGTAAATGGCATCAAGAAACGACAATGAGAGCGGAGTCATCGAAATGGCCAAGTTCTACTCAAATGGTAGCTTAGTGTATACTAGGGAGTTGATCGACCGAAGTGTTGGAGGGGGAATTAGCGCTATTACACTGGATGACAAAATTGTGTTATCTGTGTGGAGTTTCAATTGTTCCCTCTTATTCGCGGATAAGGATGGTAAGGTTATCACCAGAATCAAGAATCCAGTGTACGCGGGGCTACCCACCAGTTTTGGATGTTTGGGTGGGCTGAGAAGCTTTAGTGGTAGATTATATCACTTTGGTTGGTACTCCATGGTTGGTTTCCTAGATTTGCTAAGAGAGGACTCGCTAGTTGAGGAGACTTTCTTGAATATGCAAGAGAACAATGATGTTGGAGATATCTATTTGTGGAATGGAACTCTGTATGTTTGCGGTCTGGTGCAGGGACCTCAGGTGAGATCGCTTGTTCTTAGGGCTGACATCCACTCATGACATCTTGAAGAGAAAATAGGGTATGTCCTCGGCCTCTAATACGATTATTCCCCTAGGATACCTCCTGTGACTCTTTCCAGCTTTCACTTCCACCTTCAACCCTCCTGAGATTGCATCTATCTCGTAACTATCTCTGTAGTAGTAGATCTCTCCGTACTTCCTGTAAAGGTGTTCCTGAATCACCCACTCGTAGAGAGCTTCTCTCTTCACCTCACCCCTGATCTGATAGAAGGCTCTAGGTATGGATGGATCTCTGAAGAAGATTTTCTTCTCTTTCTTGAAATCCACCCTATTTCCCCGCCTCCAGTAGGCCACACCCACCATAAAGAGATCCTCGAGGAGCTCTAGGTACTCCCTTACTGTTACATGGGACACACCTATCTCCTTGGCTATCGAATTATAGCTCATGGCCGAGGGTCCTTTCTCTATTACCTGATGGATAATTTGCCTTGCTATCCTCGCGCTCCTCCCTACCTTAGCCAATTCCTTATCTACTTGCTCTGGGAGCTCCAGCAGGAAAGTTGAATCCTCATTTATGGATCTGGGGAAACCTCCCAGCCTGATGTAGTCTTCAAATGCCCTCTCTAACTCCTTCAGTCCGTATCCCCTGACACCAACGAACTCTCTGAAGCTTAATGGTAGGACTTGAACATTCCTACCCTTCCCCCTCCTGCCCGTGAAGGACTCCGCGTATCTACGCACCCTGACGGAGGAGGATCCGCTCACTATCAGGACGTCCTTGGAGAAGAGGCCTTGATCAATGAGCCCCTTTACCACGCGCCACCAGTACTCCAATCCCGTGACCTCATCTAGTATTACCAGACTCTCCCTAGACGGAAGGATGGAGAGGGCAGATCTCAACTCCCTAAGATCGACGATCAGATCGCAGTTCACGTAGACAAGTTTGGTCGGCTCCCTACCTAGTTCTATGAGTTCCTTTATTAGCAGTTTCAGTCCGGTGGTCTTCCCCACCTGCCTCGGGCCCAGCACGAAGTTAAGGGAGAAGGGCTCCAAGGAAAGGCCGTCTAACCAATCGGGTCTCCACTTGTATTTGGACCTGGAAAGTTTAGCTAGATGAGGATCGTGCCTAGCCCATGAGTCGTCGTACCACCATGGATTGAAGGGTTCGAGCTTCACTTGATATTCTAATATCAAGTATTTATATACTTTTTGATAATTAAATGTCAACAATGGGACTAGCTAGTGTAGGGCTTCCTTACAGAAAAATAAGCTTGGGGGGGATTTGGCATCTATTCACAGCAGACACTACCTGCTTAATACAACAGGGAAGGCTTCGCGGCTTCATGGCATTTTACAACTTATTAGTAATACCATTTAAGAGCATGTACAGTTACTCTCAGGCCCCGAGTGGTTGAAAAACACTGTTACTGCCGGTTATTGCAGGGAACTGGTCTTGAGTTGGAGGTACTCATTGGGAGGTCAGTCCTTCACTTGAGAGGCTCCGTATTGAACGGGGGTCCTATCTCCACAGCCTTAACCCATACTTGATCAATCTCTCGAAATGTCTGAAATTACCCGTCCACAGGGGGTAGTTCTTTGGCTATCGCCGTGGCCCCGATTAGCAGATCCCTGTCGTCTATAGGAGCTCCATCCTTCCTGAGGTCCCTCCATATCTCAACAGCTTTCGAGATCACCTCGTTATCCAAGGGTACTACAACGCAAATTTCCTCCACGAGAAACTTCGCCCTGTTGGGATCTACCTTACCCCTCACGAACTCGTACAGACTCACCACGGAGATGAAACATGAGACATCAGGCAGGTCCTCCTTGCCCCCTATAGACCTAGATCAGCATGTCCGTGTCGATCAGGACTCTCTCAACCTCAATTTGAGCCTCACCTCTTCGTAAGTAGAGTGAATTCTATCTTCTTCATACTGATGGTAATGGTGGTTGGCACGATACAATTGCCAATTGATAATTTATATTTCTTTTAGGGAGAATCGCTTTCACGCGACCGCGGGAAGTTAAAGAGAGGCAGCAACGCCAGTGGAGCCGCATATATGCTCACAAGAACTCCCTGCATGAAACGTAAGGTAAGAGCTTGCAGGGGGATCCTTTAGGCTGTGGAAGATCGTTAAAAACCCCTTAATATGAGATCGTCCCTTATCACAAGCATTGGACCACCATGGTTTGAACGCTCCAACCTCATCTCGTCTCTCTTGATGTCCCGCTTTCCCTCCTTTGTATGTGCCGAATGAAGTACCAATAGGAGGCATATCAGGGATTTAGTAATGCTAGGTTTTAGGTTCGAAATACGAACAGAAAGCTTTTAAATATCTAACAGAATGTTAGACTGGCCTAAGTCAGGTCAATGAGGTGATACATATGGATGAGGTAACGAGGATGCCCCTATTGGGCGACAAGTTCCCAGAGATGGAAGTCAAGACCACTCACGGTGTGATAAAGCTCCCCGATCACTACAAGGGCAAGTGGTTCATCCTGTTCAGCCACCCCGCTGACTTCACCCCGGTCTGCACCACCGAGTTCGTGGCCTTCCAGAAGAGGTATGATCAGTTCAGGGAACTTGGAGTCGAGCTCATAGGCCTCAGCATTGACCAATCCTTCAGCCACATAAAGTGGGTCGAGTGGATAGAGGAGAAACTGGGCGTGAAGATAGAGTTCCCGATAATAGCTGACGACCTCGGGAAGGTCTCTTCCAAGCTCGGGCTCATACACCCTGGTAAGGGTACCAACACCGTCAGGGCCGTGTTCGTCGTGGACCCGAATGGCGTGATCAGGTTGATACTCTACTACCCGCAGGAGATAGGAAGGAACATGGACGAGATCCTCAGGGCCGTGAAGGCTCTGCAGACCTCCGACAAGAACGGCGTGGCCACTCCGGCCAACTGGCCCGAGAATGAGCTCATAGGCGATAAGGTGATCATACCCCCCGCCAGTGATGAGAAGACTGCTAAAGAGAGGCTCGAGAAGGCCAAGGCCGGAGAGTTCGAGTGCTACGACTGGTGGTTCTGCTACAAGAAGCTCTAAACCTCCCTTCTTTTCTTTTATTCCCAATCACGACCTGGATCACGCTCTGATAGCTGATTCCCTTCTTAGAGGAGATTTTACGTAAATTGAGGCCTGAGGCAAACTACCCAGATAATTAAGTAATGCGTGGCTTTTAGAGCGAGCGCATTACCTTATGAGATCGCTCAGAGCACCTCTCTTCAGGCGATGGCGTTAAATTGGGGAAGCATTAACCTCCCAAGGCCAATAACCAACTTAGGACTTCAGCTTTGGGAGGAGAGGGGTAATGTCCAATAAGGGAGAACTGCCCGTCTTAGCGGGAACTCTGCTCCTAGAGCTGGCTTGGAGCATGAGCTACATGTTCATGGCGTTCGAAACCTATGCTCAAGCAGGGTTCTACGCGTATGCCCTCATTAGGAGCCTGCCCTCCCTAGCTTATTTCTTGGGGAGTAGATTTCTGGGATTTCTCAGCGATTCCTCCGGAATGAAGAGGCCTTTCTTCCTCCTAGGCAGTATTTCCACTGTTACATCGCTCTCGGCGATGGCCTTTCTTCCTATAGACCTCTGGATCCCCGTAATATCGCTGTGGTACTTCCTCTCCGCCTACGAACCCGTGATGATAGCATACCTCAGCGCAGAGATGGAAGCTGGGACTGCCTCTGGAGAGTACTACGCCGCCTCAGAGCTTGGATTCACCCTAGGGACGGCTATAGGCGGCATGCTTGCTGACGCTTTGGGAATAAGGAACGTCCTTATCCTCGCCGCGTTTGTATCTTTACCGTCCTTGCCCCTCTTTATGCTGGCTAAGGATGGGCCTTACAGGTCTCTGGACATCAAGGGTGCCCTGAAGAGGACCATCCAATTGAAATTCCCCGGCAGGACTAAGGAGTACGTTCCCATGTTCCTCACCGCGAGCCTCTCCATATCAGTGTTTTACGTGGCCTTCTCGATAAAGGTCTTTGAAGCCTCGGGAAGATCTAACTCGCTCATGGGTCTCTTGATAGCGGCAGCCGGCCTATTAGGCACATTGACCGGACCCGTTTACGGCAAGTTAACGGACAGACTTGGAGGAATGCGGAGTTTCCTCGTTTCCTGCCTCGTTTACTCCACCTATTTCTCGATCGCCGCTTTCATCGAGGGTCTCACGCTGCTTGCCCTGCTCATGGTGATCCCCATATTTCCCTTCCACTATTCCTCAAGGAACGCGTTGGCAATGGAGCTAGCTCCAGAGGAGAAGGCCTCGGCCGTGTCAGTTCCCTCGTCCCTCGGCTCCATATCGGAGGCTGTGGGGAACTACGTGGGAGGCACCCTCATGGGCCTCCTCGGATTGACGGAGACCATGATAGCTGGCTCGATCCTCAGCCTAGCTGCGGGGGCGATGATACGACTGCGAGGTAGGAAAGGGGAAGGTGGTGACCCCGAGGTCAGAGCTTGACAGCGAGGGTGTGCCTTGGCGGGGCGTAGACTTTCAGCTTCTGCCCCACATTTATATCCAGATCGGGATCTACCTCTATTATGAAGTTCTCAACCTCATTGCTGGCCTGAAGCATCTGAGAGTCGCCCAAGAAGGATATATGGTAGACCTCCACCTCGAACTCGTTATACCTCTTACCCGGCTCCAGAGTAAAGGACTCGGGTCTTATCATGATTAGGGTCTTATCTCCAACCTCCAATCTCACGTCGGGGTGGGAAGGAACTGCTTTAACCACCTTACCACTCTCCAGTCGCACCTCCAGCTCCTCACCGGATGAGACTACCTCCCCGGTGATGAAGGTCCCCTGACCTATGAACCTAGCGACGAACTCGTTCCTCGGGTTCTTGTATATCTCCTTGGGCGTGCCGACCTGCATTATCCTGCCCTTGTTCATCACAGCTATTCGATCGGATATGCTCATGGCCTCCTCTTGGTCATGGGTGACGTAGATGGCCGTGATCCCGAGTTCCCTCTGTAATCTTCTGAGTTCGGCCCTCATCTCTATCCTCAGCTTGGCATCCAGATTGCTGAGGGGCTCGTCAAACAGGAGGACCCTCGGATTTATCACCAGCGCCCTAGCCAAGGCTACCCTCTGTTGCTGGCCCCCGGAAAGTTGGTGCGGTGTCCTGTTCTCCATGCCCTCGAGCTTGACCAGCTTGAGGACCTCCTTGACCCTCCTCCTAATCTCCTCCTTGGGAACCTTCCTTATCTTCAGCCCGTACGCGATGTTATCGAAGACATTCATGTGGGGCCACAGGGCGTAATTCTGGAACACCATCCCCGTCCCCCTCAGGTGGGCGGGCATGTCCGTTATGTCCTGATCATCGAAGTAGATACTGCCTTCGTCAGCCAACTCAAGTCCGGCAATCGTTCTGAGAAATGTGGTCTTGCCGCAGCCAGAGGGTCCGAGCAGGGTGAAGAACTCCCCGTGCTTTATCTCCAAGCTGACGTGATCCACGGCCACAACCTCTCCGAAGACCTTCGTAAGATTCACGGTCCTTATCGACACCATAAGACCACCTCACACACCTATCAGGGCCGTAGCCCTCTTCCTCAGGAGCAGGTTCGCTCCCACTATGAAGATGAATTGGAGGGTCATGAGCAGGAAGCCCAGCGCAGCGGGCTGGAATGTGCCACCCGCCAGTCCATGGAAGAGCATGTCGTACATCTTCCAAGTCATTGGAGCGTCCCTGTGATTCGCATCCCCGACGACTATGCCCGTGCTGACCTCCGACATAGAGTAGATGAATGAGAGCATTCCCCCTGCTAGGACATTTAGGAGGATCATGGGCATGACTATGGAGAAGAATGTCCTTGTTCTACTGGCCCCCACGGTCCAAGCCACCTCGTCAAGCGTTTTATCCGTCTGCTCTAATCCTGAGAATACTGCTCTCACTGTGAACGGGATCTTCCTGACGGTATAGGAGGCGATCAACAAAGGGGCACCACTTATGGTGGGGCTCAGTGGGGTACCCAAATAGGTCAGGAAGAGTCCGGTGGCCACAGCTATTCCGGGGACGGCTATGGGTATCGTCACAAGGAGGTCTAGGGCCTCTATTCCTGGAAGGGATTTCTTCCTAGAGACCAAATAGGCGGCGCTCACCCCAAGCACGACCATAAAGAGGGTCGCTATCGTGGAGTAGATCAGGCTGTTCATTATGCATCTGCTGGCCTCCTCATCGCTCAGCACTGCCGCGAAGTTGTCTAGGGTAAAGCTGGACGGTAGAAGTGTGGGTCCCCACTGCTTAGCGAATGCGAGGAGGGCTACGCCTATGTGGGGAAGCGTGGCGAAAAAGAGAACCCCCAGTATGAAGATGTAGACAAGCAGGGTGATCGCAGGCGATAGCTTCTTCCTCCTAGGCCTCCAAGTGCCTCCCTTGCTCAGCATCGCGTACTTCTTCAAGCTGACGTATCTCCTCACGCCCACGAAGACCAAGCCAGAGATGACGAGGAGAATCATCGCCAAGGTGGTGGCCTCTTGGGAGATGAGGCCAGCTGGAGTGAAGATCCTGTTGAATATCTGAAAGGTCAGGACCTTCTCGGCTGTCGTCCCCTTGAAAACTATGGGCGTGCCCAAGTCCTCAAGTGAGAGGATGAATACGAGAAGGGCACCGGCCTCCACCCCTGGAGTGGCAAGCGGTAGAGTCACAGTCCTGAAAAGCTTGAAGCCGCTCGCTCCCATGTTGATAGCCTGTTCTTCCAGCGTCGGATCGACGCTTATCAGGGCGGTGTAGGAGTTCAGCATTACTATAGGGTAGAACAGGAGAGTCTGAACCAGTATAACCGCAGGGAGTCCGGTGATCTCTATCTTGAAGGGGAGAAGGTGTAACATGTCGTAGAAGAGGACGTTGAGGACACCGTCGGCCACTATCATCTTCTTAAGGCCTATAGCTCCCACGAAGGGTGTGGAGAGCAGCGGGATCAGGGATACTATCCTGAGAACCTCTGATCCGGGGAACCTGTACTTGGCGAATACAAAGGCCAGCGTAAAGCCCAAAACGGTGGAGAAGAGCGTTGTGGAGGTGGCTACCACGAGGGAGTTCGGTATGACCCCCATGTCCCAGCCAGTAAGCAGGACGATCGTCTCCTCTCCTGCGGCAGTTTGGTACTTCACCACTTCGTAGAGGCTTCCCCTTATCCCCTCCAAGGAGATGAAAGGAAATTGATTCAGCAGCTTCAGCCTCAGAGGGAAGTAGAAGGGATCTGTGAGTATCGTCTGGAGCCAGTAGAAGGAGAAACCGCCGGATGAAGAGTAGAAGGACCTCACAACTACCAGTCCTAGGGGGACTATGAGGAAAGCGGTGAATGAGGCTAGGACTATGATCAGCTGTGACCAAGAGAAGGTGTCCATTTCCCATCTTATCTTCCTGAGCAGTTTGGATAGCCCCGCGGCCTGACCCATGACTGCACCATGTCAGGTTGGTGAGGATCGTTATAAATGCTGTTGGGAGCTAGCTGGCTAGAGGTATCGACACGAGGATCAGCAACGCTCCTATAAGCTGGAGTGGGGATAGAAACTCACCCAGCAGGAGCCAGGCAAATGCGTATGCGAATACGGGTTCAGCCATGAGGCCTAGGGCAGCTGACTCGGGCGAGATCCTCTCTTGGGCCCATGCTTGGAGGTAAAACGCAACCACCGTGGCCAAGATTCCAGAATATAGGACTGCTGCGACTACCACAGGATCTAATGGTATGCTATATTCTCCCAGCACCGGAATGGACACTAGAGCAAGTACAAGAGTAACGAGAAACTCGTTGAAGGCTACATCATCCGGTGAGAGTATCTTTGAAGCTCTATCGACTACCACTATCTGGAGGGCCCACGCCACAGCGCATCCAAGTGTTAAGAGGTCGCCTGTGGCGAGCGGCATTCCGTAAACGACCTCCGTCAAGAGGGCCAGTCCCAAGACCCCCAAGAATATTGCAAGGACAGCTCTAGCCTTAGGTTTCCTCCGAAAAATGATTAACTCGAATAAAGGGACGAGGGGAGCGTTCAATCCAGTGATAAATGCTGATTTTGTGGCAGAGATCCCTGTAAGGCCCTCCATTTGAAAGGCGAATCCTAGGAACACCATAAGACCAGCTAGCATTCCTATCTGAGAGAGCTTCGGCCTTATTCCCCTGATGAAGTAGAGAAGGGATAGTATCAGGAGGGCCAAGGCGAACCTAGTAAGGAGGAAGGGCATGGGATCCGCCGAGTAGAATGCTGACTTCATGGCAGTGAAGGTCCCTCCCCACAGGGCCGCCACGGTGAGTATAGCTATTGTGCCAGCCGCGCTACCTCTGACTCGCATGTCAACCGGAACTTACGCCTGACTATAAAAGTCGTTTACGGGTCCATGACCAGATCTGGTGGGTCCTCGTTAGATCGCATGTACCTTGCGGGATAGAGGGTGCGGAGGAATCAATCACGTAATTCGGAAAAGTGGGAGTTACGTTAACTCGTTTCTCGTTCACTTCCTCCATTAGCTGGCACGCCGAGAAGCCTCTTAGCTACTTCTACTCCTTCTATGGCGTTTTTACCCCATCCATCGGCTCCTATCTTCTCAGCAAACTCCTTAGATGTGGACAGGCCTCCTATCAACACCTTCACTCTGTCTCTGAGACCCTCCTCCTTCAATCTATCTATCACGGCCTTCATGTAGTTCCTAGTAGTCGTTAGCAGGGCGCTCATTGCCACTATATCTGCGTCATGCTCCCTAACTGCGTGGATGAATCTGTCAGCATCCACGTCAACCCCCAGATCTATCACCTTGAAACCCGAGGCCCTCAGCATCGTGGCGACTAGGCTCTTCCCTATGTCGTGGACATCTCCCTTCACTGTACCTATGACCACTACTCCCAAGGAAGACTCGCTATCTGATTCCTCGATACCCATCTCCTTGAGGGCTTTCTTAAATATATCAGCCGCCACGAGCATCTCCGCTATGAAATATTCGCCCTCCTCGTAGAGCTTTCCTATCTCATCCATGGCCTCGCTCATGGGACCGAGTATTATGTCCCAAGGATCCTCTCCCCCAGCTAATAGGTCCTTAAGCGCTTCGAAGAAGGAATCCTCATCCAAGTCCACTAAGGATTCCTTGAGTCTCTCCCTAGGATCCATCTCAACGACTGGATTCCATGACCCTATATAGCCTTATCTTCCTCCGCTTCATCATCGCGCTCCTACTCTCAACCATACCCGATTCGACCAGCTTCGAGAGCGCCTTGTAAACGCCTTGGAGTGAAACATCATCCAACCTCCTCCATATCTGGTACGCGGTCATCTCACCACCCTCCCTGAGGACATTCAGCACTCTCGCTTGGAGTTCGGTGAGGCGCCTCGCAGTCACCCCGTGTTCCCACTTCCTGAGGCCGGTCCCTGTGAGTACGGCTATCACATCGCTCCCGAGCTCCTTGGCTAGGGAGTACGCCTTGGCAGCTACTGGCTTGATGTACACTCCCTTTCTCGCCAACTGGACCAGCGATTCTAGTGCACTTGCCGCATCCACTTCAACCAATCTCACACCCCTGCTCTCCAAGGTCTCGAGGAGTCCCGTCTTGACGGTCCCGTGGTAAGCTAAGTATATGGGGGGGATCCCAGACAGACCCAGTTCCTCCAGCTCGGAGAATCCCTTCCATACCCCGTATGCCAAGACTCCTGACTCCGCTGGAATGACTAGACCATCAGCCCCTCCCTTTGCCTCGTATATCTCGAAGGCTATAGTTTTGAAGCCCTCTATCATGAAGGGACTCTCGTACGCCCTTCCCCCGCCCCCATCGAAGGATATGTCCACATCCAAGTTTGAGAGGTAAAGCAGCTCCGTTAGCTCCACGCTGCTGGGATCCACCCTGACCCTGACCTTCACACCAGACTCGAGAAGGTATGTGGAGATGGAGACCGTTATGTCCTGAGAGAAGTCGAGCTCCAGCTCCTCAGGTAGATCTGAGCAGCTGGCTAGTACAGAGGATCCCCTGTCGACGTACGAACCTGTGGGGTTCCTAGTTTCGTCCTTCACGAGTATGCCCTCGATCCTCCTGAGGGGCGTGAGTCCCTCACCCAAGCTAACCCTCCTCTTGGGATCGGGAAGTAGATATCTATACCTCCATATGGACGGTTCCTCCTCGTCCAGCGACCATTCCCTCCGATCCAAGACTATCTCCATCGGAGATCCGCATTTCGGGCACTTAGTGGAGAAGTTCGAAGTCGTGTAACCGCAACTGATACATCTGTACTTCATCACGCACCTACTCCATCTCCATCCTCCTCAGGGACTCGGAGACCTTCTCACCCATCTTTGCACCCATCTCCAGTGCTCTAGAGGTAGCTCCTTTAACTGGGGACTCCAAGAGATCTTCCACGCTATTGACGCCGCTGGACATGATGGCCGATACCCCCGCCCTATCCGCGGCCTCTATGTTCAGGAACCCGCACATGGCGAAGCTCCTATTCCCCCTTATCAAGATGAGAGGTGGAGAATCAGGCAGGTCCACCTCTATTCCGACCAGCCTGATCCCATCTAAGGAGATTTCCCTCACCCTCAGCAGCTTGGATCACCTAGGAGAAGGCACGCTGAAGTTAATTAACTTAAAAAAATGAGGAGATAAATGGAGTGCTTGTGGCTGCAGCTCACTTCTTGTACGGAAGATGCTCCTTTCCGAATAGGAACCTTCCAACTATCAGCCTCATTATGTTCTGGCCGCCTTCCGCTCCCACGTAGTAGCTCATTACTCCTCTCAAGGCCATCTCGAGCGGTGTGTCCTTGGTGTAGCCGTAAGCTCCAGTGGCCTTCATGAACTCCTTTATAGCATCAACGGAAAGCTCTGGAGCCAGCAGCTTGGCCATGGCCGCCCAGAGCCCAGCCTCCTTAAGGGTTACATTGCCTTGGTCGAATTGATCTATCATCCACGCGGCCTTATATATGACGAGTCTAGTGGCCTCTAGCTTCGAGTAATAGTCCACTAGTGGGAACTGTATTCCCTCAAAGGATGCTAGGGACCTGTTGAACACTACCCTGTTCTTCACATAGTCCTTTGTGTAATCGAACATGCCCATTGCAGACCCGGTGCATCCTGCGGCTACAAAGACCCTCGCTCTGTTGAATCCCTCCATAGCTATGCCGAAGCCCTCGTTGACCTCCCCTATTATGTAATCCTCAGGTATCTTGACGTTGTTCAGTCTCATCCATCCCGTGCTTATACCGCATCTGCCCATATCCTCGAAGAGGCCAGTCTCTATTCCGGGCAGATTTATCGGTAGCCAGACTATACTCATTCCCCTAGATCCGGCCTCTGGCTTGGTCTTTACGAGGGTAACGTAGCCTCCGTCTAGCTCCTTGGCCTCCACTATTCCGCTTATGAATGTCTTCTCGCCGTTGAGTACCCAGTAACCGTCCTCCTTCTTGGCCAACGTCTTGAACCCAGCCACATCGCTGCCGCTCTGAGGCTCGGTGGAGTTTATACCCACGAACCCCTCTCCCTTAGCAGCTCTGCTCAAGACCTCCTTAGCCAGCTCGGGATTCGCGTATCTCTCGACGATCTTCCCCCAAGAGGCCTCCACCAAGTGGAACACGGCTGTGGCCACGCTGGGATCGGCTCGGGCCAGTTCCTCAGTAGCTATGGTTCCCATAACCCAGCTAGCTCCCTGACCACCGTATTCTGGCTTGACCGTCAAGAGGAGAATGCCATTCTCCGCGAGGGTCTTTATCACCTCATCAGGAATCCTACACTTCGTGTCTATTTCCCTAGCCTTAGGAGCCAGTACCTCGGAGAGAAGTTCCCTAAGAGTCTCCCTAAATACCTCTTCTTCCTCAGTGAATCCGAAATCGACCAAAGGGTTACACCCTAGGCTAGGGTGTGCTGGGAATCTTAAAAATTATGAGAGCTCTTCTTCGTAAAATATCAGCATGTTATATCTTATCCGAATCTATAGACTACCCCCATCCCTCCCGAAGGGTAGCTCCAGTGAACATTATCATGAGGGCATATCAGGAGGCATGTACCGCACTCCAAGCAGCCCTCATAGTTATACAGCATCTCCCTAGTCTCCTCGTCCCACTGATACAGTTTAGCCGGACAGGCTACCTGACAGGGCTTTTCCGAACATTCTCTGCAGACCTCCTGGTCCTTTATCCATATATGAGGCTTGTCGTCCACCTCGAAGTGAGTCGCGGCCAGCTTATCCTCTATGGAGAGGCCAAAGAGCTTGGACATTGTCCCACACCATCACATAGCCTTCCCGTTTAACTAATCAACTTTTTGATATTTCCATTCCCGGGCCAGCGCGGTGGCGATTATGGATATAGCCGTCCTCGTTAAGCAGTCTCTTGACGTTCAGGAGCTCAGAGTAGATCAGGATACCGGAAAAATCTACATAGAGGATGCTCCCACGAAGGCGGGGGATATAGAGCTCAATGCTACGGAGGAGGCCGTCAGACTGAAGGAGAAGCTCGGTGGAAAGGCCATAGCTATAATGCTATCCACTTGGGGCTCCTCGGGGAAGAGACAGAAGGAGGCTAGAGAGGCTCTCACCAGGGTATTGGCCATGGGGCTAGATGGGGCGGTGCTGATCATGGGAGAGGGTGCAGAGAAAGGTGACACATACGTGATAGCCAAGGCCTTAGCTGGGGAGATAAGGGATAAGTTCAGACTGGTCTTGGCAGCTGAGGGTAGTGAGGACAATTTCTCAGGCCTGTTACCGGCCAGGTTAGCTGCCGAGCTCGGCTGGCCTTACGTAGCCTATGCAACCGCCATCGAGGTTGAAGGGGATTACGTGAAAGTAACCCGGAGCTTGGAGGACTTCGAGGAAGTGGTGAAGGTCAAACTTCCAGCCGTGATAAGCGTTACTCAAGAGATAAATAAGCCTAGGGTACCTAAGCTGGTCGAGATAGTCAAGGCCAAGAAGAAGCCCATGGACCAGAAGGACTTCTCCCCTCCTGTTGAGCCCAAACTCGTGATTAGGGAGTTGAAGGTTCCGAAAGTCGAGAGGAAGCAGATAGTGATAGAAGGAGATGTTGAAGAGGCGGCAGAAAAGCTGATTCAGGCCCTGAAGGAGGAGGGTGTCCTGTGAGGGGGGTGGATAGGATGAAAGTCCTAGCGTTCTCTCATTCCATGGATCTGGCCCTCGAACTCATATCAGCCGGTAGGGAGCTGGGAGATGTATCCCTTCTCATGACCTCCGATCAGGAGGGCAGGATCAATGAGGTTAAGGGAGCCAAAGAAATCCTGCTCTGCAAGGGAATGGGTAGTGGAGATCAGGAGGGGTTGGTCGAGCTGATAAGCGGGCTTGCGGATGATTACGAGATCGTGCTCCTAGCCAGTGATAGGAGGGGCAGGGAGCTGGTGGGTCAGGTGGCCCACAGGCTGGGAGGCTCCTCGGCGGTAGATGTCTCCTCCCTGTCCGTGGAGGACGGGAAGCTCGTAGTCGAAAGGATGACCTTCGGTGGGAAGGCCATAGCCGTGGAGGAGCTGGGTCTTCCCGCCGTGATATCAGTCCAGAAGGGTAAGTTCAAGCCTCCAGAGGAGGGTGAGCCCTCAGTAAGGGAGATCAGTGCTCCCTCAGTGGAGAGGAGAATTGAGATCATCGAGAGGAAGGAGAAGCCTAAAGTCGGTGTCCCCCTCGACAAGGCGGAGATCGTCGTAGCTGTAGGTAGGGGATTCAGGAAGAAGGAGGACCTTAAATTAGCTTACGAGCTGGCTGATGTGCTGGGAGGGGTGGTGGGCGCCACTAGACCCCTAGCCGCGGACCTGAAGTGGATGGAGGAGGAAGTCTGGATAGGGATAAGCGGCGTCCGGATAGCTCCTAAGCTCCTGATAGTGGTCGGGGCGTCAGGCCAGCAGCAGTTTGCCGCCGGTATAATGGATTCCAAGGTCGTAGTCGCGGTTAACACGGACTCCAAGGCGCCCATATTCGAACAGGCTGATTATGGGGTCGTCATGGATCTGTACGAGTTCCTCCCCGTCCTCACGAGAAAGTTGAAGGAGATTAAGGGTGGCTGAGTTGGCGGACTTCGACGTCATAGTGGTGGGCGCGGGACCAGCTGGTTCCGTCGCCTCCTACCTCCTAGCGAAGAGAGGGTACACCGTATTGACTGTGGAGAGGGGGAAGAGGCCTGGAGCAAAGAACATGTTCGGGGGACGGCTCTACTCTTGGTCGTTAGAGAGGATCTTCCCAGAATTTTGGAAGGAGGCTCCTGTAGAGAGGGAGGTAACAAAGGAGGTCTTAGGGTTCCTCCATGGCGATAGGGGGGTGGAGATAAGGCTATGCACCAAGCCCGAGGGGAGGAGCTTCACCCTACTCAGGGCCAAGTTCGACCAGTGGCTGGCCGAAAAAGCGGAGGACGCCGGGGCAGAGGTGATATCCGGATTCAAGGTGGAGGAGCCCCTCATCAGGGACGGTCGAGTGGTCGGGATAGTGGCAGAGGGCGACGAGGAGATGGGGGCTGAGGTCGTGATAGCAGCTGATGGTGCCCTGAGCTTCATGGCGGAGAAGGCCGGTCTCAGGCCGAAACTATCCAAGGAGGACTTTGCCGTCGGTGCTAAGGAGGTTATAGAACTACCCAAGGAGGTTATAGAGGATAGGTTCGGTCTCTCCCAAGAAGAAGGTGCGGCTCAGCTCTACGTGGGAGACCTGACCGAGGGAGTGATCGGCGGAGGATTCATCTACACCAACAAGGAAAGCGTCTCCCTCGGTGTGGTGATGAGGATAGGTTCCTTAGCCTCCAAGGTCTCCGAGGTATCCACTGCCATGTGGGAGATCACGGAGAAGTTTAAGTCGCACCCCATGATCAGGAGATACTTGGAAGGGGGGAAGCTCGTGGAGTACTCTGCCCACATAATACCCGAGACTCAGTTCATGAGGGGCGTCAAGCTCTATACCGATGGGATGGTCGTCGTCGGCGATGCCGCTGGCTTCTGCATTAACTACGGGGTGACAGTCAGAGGGATGGACTTCGCCATCGAGAGCGCCAGAGCCGCGGCGGAGGCGGTGCATCACGCCCTAGAGAGTGGGGATACCTCGGCAAGATCCCTGAGCAGGTATCAGGAGATCCTGTCGAAGGGAATGCTAAGGGAGTTCGAGACCGCCAAGAAGGCGGTCGATCTAATGGAGGACGAAAGGCTTTACTCCTCCATACCGAGGATGGCGGTGAAAACTCTGGAACATCTCTTCTTGGTTGATGGTAAGCCTAAGGAGAACCTTTACTCCTTCCTGAGGAAGGAGCTGTCCGATGAGGGGATATCCCTTCTGTCTGCCTTGCTGCTGGGGTGGAAGGCCCTGAGAAGTATGTGAGTTTGGGTTATAGGGTGATGCCCATGGGTTTGGAGGATGTCTTCATCGTTAGTATCGCTCGAACACCTATAGGCAAGTTTGGTGGGAGTCTGAAGACTTGGCCGGCCCCGAAGCTCGGGGCCGTAGCAATAGAGGCCGCTGTCAGGCGATCGGGCCTCGATCCCAGTGACGTAGATGAAGTGATAATGGGGAACGTCCTCCAAGCGATGGTCGGCCAGAATCCGGCCAGGCAGGCGGCGATACTCGCTGGCATACCGAGCACCGTTCCCGGATTCACGGTCAACAAGGTGTGCGCCTCGGGCATGAAGGCCATATCTCTAGCGGCTCAGAGCATAGTCTTCGGTGAGAACAAGGTTGTGGTGGCCGGTGGAATGGAGAGCATGAGCATGGCGCCCTACACCCTGCCCTCGAAGTGGAGGTGGGGGGTGAAGTTCGCCTTCGCCGGGGAGAAGCTTGTGGATATAATGGTCCACGACGGTCTGACGGATCCTCACACTGGGCTTCTCATGGGGGAGGAGGCCGAGGAGACGGGGGAGAAGTGGGGCATAACTAGGGAGGAAGCTGACGAGTTCGCAGTTAGCAGTCACATGAAGGCGGCGGAAGCGACGGAGAAAGGATACTTCGCCAAGGAGATAGAGCCTGTGAGGAAGGGTGAAGAGGTGATCTTAGACAGGGATGAGGGCATAAGGCCGGACACAAGTCTAGAGAAGGTCGCTAGGCTGAAGCCCGTATTCAGACCCGACGGGACCATAACCGCCGCCAACGCCTCCCAGCTCAGCGATGGTGCTGCAGCCCTAGTGTTGGCTCACAGAGATGTGGTCGAGGAGAAGGGCCTCAAACCTATAGCTAGGATCCTTGGATTCGCTTCAGCGGGAGTGGAGCCGAGGGACTTCGTTGAGGCCCCTATTCCGGCTACCCAGAAGCTGCTCAGGAACCTCAACATGAGAGTAGATAACTTCGACCTTTACGAGCATAACGAGGCCTTCGCACTGGCCAGCCTCGTCGTGGCAAGGGGTCTGAACATACCGCTGGATAAGCTGAATGTGTTCGGTGGAGCCGTGGCCATAGGACATCCCTTGGGCGATAGTGGGGCCAGGATAGTAGTTACGCTGATAAACGCTCTGCAGATAAAGGGTGGAAGGAAGGGGCTAGCTACGATCTGCCATGGTGGTGGTGGAGGACAAAGCATAGCCATAGAGCTGGTGTGAGTGATGGTCAGGATGAGGCTCTACGGGTGGGTAGCCGAGAGGTTCGGATGGAGGGAGAGGTCCCTAGAGTTTGAGGGTACGTTAGAGGATCTACTCAATGGTCTGAACGCCGAACTCGTAGAGTTTATTTCGAAGGGTAGGGTTATGGTGGCGGTTAACCACTCACTAGAGAGGGATCTAAGCAAGAGGATATCGGGGGACGATATTATAGCGATACTACCCACATTTTCGGGTGGTTAGATGGGGAGATCCGGCATCGTTGAGGGACCCATAGACGAGGAGACCGAGATGAGATCAGTGGTTGAGGGCAGGACTGAGGTAGGGGCTATCGTGACGTTTAGGGGTGTGATACGGGAGACGTCTCCTCATGGAAGGGTGAAATTTCTCTACTACGATTTCTACCCTGAGATGGCCGGCAGGGCGTTGGAGGAGATAAGGAGGAAGGCTGTAGAGAAGTTCGGCTTAGTGGATGCCACCATCCTACATAGGGTGGGGGAGGTCCCGGTGGGTGAGACGGCCCTCCTCGTCATCGCTGCCTCGGAGCACAGGGAGGCTGCCTTTGAGGCCGCGAGGTGGATGGTAGACGAGGTGAAGAGGAGCGCCGCCATCTGGAAGAAGGAGGTTTTCATCGGGGGAGAGGAGCGCTGGGTGGAGGAGGGATAATTGAGGTGGTTCAGATGATCGATATAACGAGCAAACCTCAAGTTTACAGGGAGGCTGTAGCTAGGGGAAGCATAAGGCTCCGGAAAGAGACTATAGAGGCCATAAGGGAGGGTAAGGTGAAGAAGGGTGATGTCTTCACCGTGGCGAGGGTGGCTGCCGTGCAGGCAGTCAAGGACACACCGAGGATAATCCCGTACTGCCACCCAATCCCCATAACAGCCGTCGAAGTCAGTTTCGGCCTGGAGGAGGAGAGGGTGTGGGTAGAGGTGACGGTTCGGACCACCTCTCAGACGGGAGTAGAGATGGAGGCCCTGACAGGGGCATCGGCAGCGCTCTTAACCGTCTGGGATATGGTGAAATACCTAGAGAAGGATGAGAGCGGAAATTACCCGATAGCGAGGATAGAGAATGTGGTGGTGGTCAGGAAGTTGAAGGGAGAGGGTTGAATTGCTGCTGGATAGGTGGGGTAGGCCCGTCACCAATCTGAGGATTTCCGTCACTAACTCCTGCAATTACAACTGCTTCTTCTGCCACAAGGAGGGACATGAGATAGAAGGGGGTGAGATGACTCCCGCCGAGATAACCCGCATGGTGAAATTGCTAGCGAAGCATGGGATAAGGACCGTCAAGATCACGGGAGGAGAGCCCCTGATAAGGCGTGACTTGGAGGAGATAGTGCGAGGCATTCGGGAGGCTGGAATTGAGGAGATAAGCTTGGTGACCAACGGGTGGTTCCTCCCAGAGAGGGCCTGCTCCCTGAAGGAGGCCGGTCTGGATAGGGTAAACATAAGCCTCCATTCGCTGAGAAAGGACATTTACGAGAGGATAACCGGAGTAAATGGTTTGGATAGGGCGTTAAAAGCAGTTGATACTGCCTTAGAGTGCGGATTGATCCCCGTGAAGGTTAATGTGACTGTCCTCAGGGGGTACAACGATGATGAGCTCTGGGAACTGGTGAGGTACGCCTCATCCAAGGGGATAAAGATACAATTCATAGAGCTCTTGGATGTGGATCCCGGCCTCAGGAGGTACTACTATAGCCTCGATGGATTTGAGGAGGAACTGGAGAAAGTGGCTCTGAAAAAGGAGATAAGGGAGCTCCACGGTAGACCTCTCTACTATTTAGACGGTGGAGCCGTTGTGGAGATAGTCAAGGGGACGGGCAATCCCTTCTTCTGCATGAGATGCAACAGGATAAGGGTGACCTCCGACGGCTTCTTCAAGACATGCATAAGGAGGGAGGACAACCTCGTTGACTTCCTCTCTATAATGAGGAACGGAGGGACAGATGAGGACCTCTTAGAGGCCTTCAAAAGGGCAGTTAGACTTAGAGAGCCGTTCCACAAACCTCCTAGGGCCGGTCCGAGGTATGACGATATAGTCGAATTGTGAACTGTGTTTTCCTTTCCCCCTCGCTTACGTCAACTCTCTCCCCCTTCTATGACGAGTCCTAGCTCCTCGGCTAGCTTCAAGGATTCCCTTTCTGTAGATCTCATGATGTCGTCCACAGGAAATCCGAGTTCCTTGTAGTAGATGGACATCCTCCAAGTGGCCATTAAATCGGCCAGCCTCGCTATCTTTGCCTCCATCCTCCTCCCCTCGCTGTACTCCCTCCAGAGGTCCAAGAGGTCGGCTTGGGTGACCTCCATTGAGAGCGCCTCCTCCTCAAGCTTACTCTTGTTCACGCGGTCTCCAGTCCATTTAGGCAGATCTCCCACTACACCTTCAGCTATATCGTGAATTAGGACCATCTTCAACACTTTATTCTCGCTGAACGTCTTTCCTCTTCTCTTGAGCTCCTTCATCAGATCCAACGCGATGAGAGAGGCTAGGAACGTATGTTGAGATACGGTTTCAGCCATAGAGGGCGGTATACCTGACTGCATCCACCCCGTTCTCGCCAACCAAGTGACCCTGATACCGAGATCCACGAGCATAGTAGGGAAGGGTTGATGGGAAATATAACAGTGAGTCTTGTCGAGCTATGTTTAAATCCGAAGGTTGGGAAATGCCGAGATTGGAAATGAAGCTGGCCAGAGGAGAGGAACTTCTAGTCGACGCTAGGCCGCATCCCCTAGCTTTCGTTGGGTTATATCTCATCTACGGGTACGTGTTAGTCTTGGGTTTGCTGCTTTGGTCGAAGGTTCTCAATATTCAGCTCCCCAACATCTTCCCGATTGAGGGGGAGTTGCTGCTGCTCTGGCTTTTGCTGGTGGTGCCCTTAGTAATCGCTTCGATAATCAAGATATCTTGGAGATGGGCCTTCGTCTCTGTTTTACTGGCCGCCATCTCGACGTACATGAACTACAGCGGTTATCCTCCTTGGGTGCCGGAGGTGGCCTTTGGCCTAGTGGGAATTCTCAGCGTGGACCTCTACAGGAGGGGACACAGGTACTACGTAACCAGCAGGAGAATTGTCATGGAGAAGAGGTTCTTGTCTGTTAGAAAGAGGGAGCTTCCGATCAATAAGATAAACGATGTGGTCGTGGAGATCCCCCCGCTGGGAAGGATATTCAATTTTGGAACGGTCATCCCGCTTACAGCCTCAGGTCTGGGAGTTGGGGAGGATCTGGCCCTCGCAGGAACTTCAGTGAAGGTAAACAGATTCGAAGTAGGAGTTGCCGGCGGTAGGGGGGTGAATGTACCTCGGGCGAGGACGTTCCTTGCCTTGTACGGAATACCCGATCCAGACAAGGTTTCCGGCGTGATCTCCAGCCTTATAGTAGGCTGAGAACTAGGGCTACGGTAGCGGTTGTTATCAGATCCGCGGTAGATGTGGCGATGGGAATCGTGAAGTTGTCGGGATCCAGCTTCCTGCTAGCAAGGAGGACGACGGATGTGGTCACTACCAGCATTATTGGGAAAGCGATCAGGAAGGTCAGGACGCTCACCCAAGGGTTACCTCCCAAGACCCAGAGCATTCCACCCATCAGGAAGAAGAAACCTAAGTAGACCCCAAACACGCCGATGAGTTCGGGGAGTATGTCTGCCAAGGGTATCTTCCTCCTGAGGGTGCCCAAGAAGAGCCTAGTCGTGAGAATCGAACCTACGATCGAGCTGGCATCTCCCAACTCTGTGAGCATCGCCGGATAAACGAATAAGAGATTGGTATCTGAGATGGAAACCGCTTCGCTGAGGAATATGCCGGCGATGCTCTCTATCGCTATAACTATGGCCGTTGCAGTCAGTACCTCGGCTAGTATCCTCAGGTACTCCTTGGAAAACCATTTCATGACCAGTATGATAGAGATCGCTGCTACAGCCGAGGCTAGTGTGAAGCTGATGAAGGTACCGGCAGTCCTGATTGAGTATATGTAGAGAACCGTGACCACTATGTCCGCAGCCGTGGAAATGAGAGGATAGACTACTATATCGGGATCCAATCCCCTCTTGAAGGACTCGAATGATACAGCGATTTTAAGGGGGAGAAGGATGAGAGATACGCCGCACACAGTGATGAGCGATATGGCCAGCAGGTCGAGGTACCCGACATCGATTTCCGTCAGGTAGAAAGGGAACACAATAATTACAGATGCAAGGAGGGAGGCGAATACACCCGTTGACAGTATTTCCCAGAGTTTCTCGTTCTCCCTCCTCAAGTTAGTCTCTACGGTACCCAAGTTCAGAGCCGAGGTCAATCTCCCCGCAACGGAACCGGAGATAGCTCCTCTAGCCCCTATCAGGGGAGGATATAGCAGAGCGGCCCATTTGATGTCCGTAGGAAAGTAAAGCCAGAGTATTAGACCTGCCACGATGTCTCCCAGGCCATAGAACGCAGAGATTACCGCTTGCAGCGCTGTCCTCTTTACCCTGCTCCACATCAATGGTCTCACCCTGTGATCGTTGGAGGGGTGAGGGAGGTCGTGCTTGAATAAATCCTCCCATTTCTAGATAATGTTGTTTGCAGGGATGTCTAAGAAGGAGCGCATGGTTGGGCGTCTTCGCTCGAGGGTTAGAGGATGGGAGCAGCCCATGGAGCTTATAAAGTTTCTCAGGAAGTCACCGAATCATCGAAAGCAACCGAATACTTTTTAAGTAGGGGATCGTGTTGGATCGTTGGACATCAGCCTAATCATCAAAAAATGGCAGGAGGAGACCGCATGGCCGCAGTAGAGGAAGCCATTGGTACCCTAAAACAAAAGGAAAGGGAGCTGAGGCGGAAATTATCTGAACTTCGTGAACAGAGAAGATCTCTCATAGAAGAGCTTAAAGAGCTGAGATCCAAGAGGTTGGAGCTAGTTGAGAAGATAAGAGAGAGGAGAGCCAAGTTAAGGGAGAAGATCGAGGAGAAGAGAAAACTTCAAGGCGAGCTAGCCAAGCTCAGGGAGGAAAGGAAGGAGGCCCTCGAGAGGTTCAGGCAGGCGAGAGACGAAGCCCTGAGGATAAAGAAGGAGTACGAGGAGATAGTTAATTCCGTGGGTGTCCCCGAAAGAGTTCTTAGGAGGAGGATCTCGAGGTTGGAGAGGAGGATAGAGACCTCTCCTCTAACCAAGGATCAGGAGAGAGACATAGTCATGCAAATAAGCCAGTACGAGGCCATGCTTCAAGAACTCAATAGAGCCAAGTCCCTGAAGAGGAAGTTCATAGAGATAATGGCTGAGGCCGAGAGATGGAGGTTCTTTGTAAGGGACTCCGGTGAGAAGATAGGGGAAATAAAGGGACAGTTAAAGGAGATCTATGACTATATAACGAAGGAGAAGGAGGAGCTGGATAAGATAAGAAGTGAGATAGACGAGTTAAGCAATATAATAAACGAGAAGAGCTCAGAAGTCGACAAGATGAAGGAGGAGTTGGATAAGATAAGAGAGGAAATGAGGGCGATACAGGAGGAGATAAAGAAGAGGTTCGAGAGGATAGTCACCAGCAACAAGGAGGTCGAGAGGAGGCTCAAGGAGAAGCTGGCTGAGGAGGCGTTAGAGAAGTATAAGGCTGGTGAAAAGCTCACCATTGAGGAGCTGAAAGTCCTCATGGAGCTCGGGCTGCTCGAGAAGCCTGCCAGCAGTTGAACTTTTTATGTTGTGAAGGTCCTCTCTCGCGGAGATGGAAAAGAAGTCGCCCCCTGAAAGAATACTTGTAGTGTGCGTGGACCGAGATGATGATCTGGGCGTCAAAGCTGGCATTAAGGGCCCGGTCATAGGTAAGGAGGCAAACATAAAGGCGGCCTCTGAGCTGGCCCTTGCTGATCCAACGGAGGCGGATGCTAATGCCATCTTTGGGGCTGTGAAGGTCTACGAGGAGGTAAAGCAGGTATTCTCCAACTCTCCAGCGGAGGTCGAAGTGGTCACCATTACCGGACATCCCAAGAGCGAGCTCCTGGCTGATGAGGAGATCAAGAAGCAGATAGAGATCGTTGTGGAAGAATTCAAGCCAGACAGCATAATACTGGTCTCTGATGGCGCTGACGACGAGTTGGTCATTCCCCTCCTAATGAGGTATGCCCCCATAAGGAGCGTCAGGAGGGTGATAGTACAGCAGAGCAGGGAGATCGAGCACACCTACATACTCATAAAGAGATACTTCGAGAAGCTGATGAAGTCTCCTACCTCTAGAGCCCTCTTATTCGGCCTTCCTGGGGCACTGCTGCTCTTGGCAGGGGTCTTTTCTCTATTGGACCTGCAGAGGTATCTATACATCGGAGCTACCGTGGTGGCCGGGCTGATATTCCTAGATAAGGGATTCGACCTGACCGATAAACTCAAGAGGGGGGTCAATTACTTCGGGAAGCAGGTGGGTCTGCTCTCCTTCATAATGGGGATGTTCGGTGTCTTCATCTCTCTCTTCTTCTCCTACAGCAGGGCTACCTCCCTCGCGGCCCAGAACTACCCATTGGAGCTCATAATGGCGAGGCTCTTTCAGGAGGTGAGCGGCTTTATCGCCCTCTCCCTCACCGTGATGTTCGTCGGCAGTGCAATAGAGAGTTTCGCCAACAGAAATGTGAACGCCTTCGAGAAATTGATGGGCGCCGGTCTCGTGCTCTCCCTCTGGATGTCCTTCTACTTCATAGGCCAGTACATGGAGGGAAGTATAGGCCTTCTCAGATTCTTGGCGATGCAGCTCGGAGCGCTGGTATTCGCGATATCAGTGTTCTTCATAACCCTTAGGCTGGGTAAGATCTTCAGGGAGAGAGGATGGAAGTGATATGTATAGATCTGCGGCTTTCTTCAGTGCGGTGCTGAAACCTGGCTCTGCTCCGATCACGATAACCTCCTTTCCCTCCTCCTTGGCCCTGTGGACTATGGGCATATAGGCCGCGCTTCTAGCCACCAGTACCAACGAATCTATCTTCTCGTTGTAAACGGCATCCATAGCTGCTATGGTGAAGTCCACCTCGACCTTTCCGGTTGATATGATGGCCCTAAATCCCGCGTTGACCACCGCCTCCACCAGCTTCTCGGGCGCCTTCCTATCTAGAACAACGGTGGCGACCCGAATCCTCCCCTCCTCCTCGGCCAGTCTGCGTATCTCCTCAAGATCTATTCCCAATTCCTTTCTCAGGATGTTGGGGCCATCCACAATGATCGCCAGCTGTTTCCCCTTCTTCCTTCTGACACTCCTGAGGACCTTCATTCCTATCGGATGGTCCGCCACCTCATAACTTAAATAGACTACTTCCATCATGCCCTGAGGCCAAATGTTCTGTCCCAAGTGCGGAACTCTCATGAGGCCAAAGAAAGTGGGCAAGGAGCTCGTCTACTACTGCCCCAGCTGTGGATACGAGATGAAGGGCAATCCGGGGAAGTCAACGGCCGTAGTAACCAAAGTCGCCTCAGACAGCGATGGCGTGATAATAGCGGAAGGAGGCAAGAAGCTGGCCGCGCCGATAGTAGAGGCCAAGTGTCCCAAGTGCGGTAACGACAAGGCTTACTTGGAGATAGTCCAGACCAGAGCCGCTGACGAACCGCCCACGAGGATATATACCTGTACCAAATGTGGGTACACTTGGAGAGAATATGCCTAAATGTCAGTATTTTATTCAGCTGCGGGTCTAGGCTTGTGGGCTTACGCGCGCCGCGCGATCTAGAGTAGCTGAGCTTCCGTCATCTGTAACCTTTGCCGAAGGACAGTCCCTAATCAAACCTAGAGATGTGAGATTCCGCTACACTAGATGGTGAATAGAGTTAAGAGGATGGAAGTTATAAGGGGCAGCTATGGGTGATTATGATGTTAGGCACCGAGATCAAATATTTATCGCGAGTAATCAAGGACATAATCGTTAATACAGCTAGGAGTGAGGGGGTCGAAGTCAAGAAAATTATTCTCTTCGGCTCACGTGCAAGAGGTAACTACAGAGAAGATAGCGACTGGGATTTACTAATTATCGTAAGCGATCTCCCAGATAGGAGAATCATTAGGAAGCTTCAGTATGAAGTATATAGAAAGCTCTCACAAAATAGGGTTTACTGTGATGTAATAGTGGTTAATGAGGAATACTATACAAAGCATAAAAACGTCGTGGGGTCGATAGCATACTATGCTCAGCTGGAGGGAAGGCCCATTGAGTGAGGGAGAGAAGGTCTCAGAAAAGTGGTTAAAGAAGGCTCAAACGGACCTAAGGATTGCTGAGAAGCTCCTTAGGATCGGTGAGGAGCCATGGGTCATAGTTTTCCACGCACAAGCTGTCGAGAAAGCGTTGAAAGCTTACTTAGTATTCCACAGTAAACACTTTGACAAAGTACATAACATAGCGAGACTCATAGACTTATGCGCAGAGGTAGACCGAGATTTTAACCAGCTCTACGAGATTGGCATAGAAGAGCTTTATCCATTAGCAATAGAGGCTCGTTATCCAGAGATTTCATAAAGAGTAAAATTAGGGGAGAGAGCCTATAGAAGGACGAAATTAAGGATCTGATGGGCTTATCTTTCGCGCGTGAAAACCTCAATGTGTAGATAACCTTGTTCTTATCGTCTATAAGATAAAAGAGTCTGTAATCCACCCTAGCCCTACTTTTGCTCTCCAGACTTTGGTCTTTATAGTCCCAGCCAGTATTTCTATTGCGCGCGGAACTCCCAGTCATAAGGACCGAACTTCCCAAATTACCTCATGGAGGGGAAGTTCACTACGGCTATGCCTTCCTACTTCCCTATGCTATGGGCATATGGCTTGACTTCCTCGAGGAAAATAGGGGGCTAAAGCTCACCTATCTCTTCCTCCCAGATACCTCGTGGTTCCTCGTCGATATTGCTGAGCAGGGACGTTTTGGCATAGCTGATAGCTCACTCGAGGAGATCCTAGCTCTCAAAGTGGGTGATAGGGTAAGAAGGAACTTCAGCATCAAGGTCAGCCAGTTCTCCCTTGTTGGGAACATGAAAGAGACTAGGATGTTTCTCTCCTACTTCTTCGGGTATGAGGACTGGTTGAAGGAATATGCCGTGAGGTTGATGAATGATGAGGGTTAGGTACGTCTCCTACATACCCCGTAATGTTAGGAGGCTAGCTTCCTACCAGGGTGAGGGTTATACCCTGGTGCTCTTTCGGAATGGGAGCGCTTACTATGCGCTGCTCGATGTAGGTAATGAGCTATACAACTTGGCGATGAAGGTCCATGCTGAGGAACAAGAATAACAGGGCACAGCTCAGAATAGCTGGCTTCCGCTTCTTCGAGGACACTGAAGGAAACTTGCTTGGTGAAGTTGATGTGGCTAGATACAGGGCACACATGCAGGCCAATGGACCCAAATACGACAGGGTAGTGGGTACATTCTGATGACCTCGATTTTCAAGCCTCACTTCCCCCTGGCGATTCCCCTTCTTTCGCACTCACTCTCTGTCTCCCTCCCCTCTCCATTCAAATCGAAGTTGCTGAAGCTGATGAAATTTCTCAGATATCGGCCCGCGTTGGCAATAGTGCGCGAGAACATCCCATAGAACCCTTCATAGGGGGCCATTCCGCTTACTATGAGCTGATCTCAGGGAGATTATATGCCCCACATCCTCGAGTCGTGAGTTACTATACTAGAGCTGGGTATAAGCTCGAGCTCGTTGTGATGGAAGCTATTGAGGAGAGCTTGGCGATATTAGGGCTAACAGACGTGAGGCTCACGAGGGTCCACTCTGGCGCTCCCTACGACATCGAGCTGATCGTAGGGGACAGGAGGGCCTTCATCGAGGTTAAAGGAGCGAGTGATGAGGACAGGCTACAGTGGAAAGTGAACCAAGCGTTTAGGCGGGAGCATCCTGAACCCTTCTGCGTCATAGGAGTGTTAGGCTACCCTAAGAGCGCTGATGTACTGATGAAATCAGATAAGTCGTGGATCTGGGTGAAGCCAGGGAGGAAAGGTAGGTTAGGGAGATTCACGCCTGAGAACCTGAGGAGGTGCCTGAAAAAGGAATCAATGATCTGAACTGTAGATTTTTATTTTATGTGTGCCTGACCCACATGCGGGTATCCCCCTCATAGGGGGGAGCGGCCTGGGAGATGATGCCAGGGGTAGCCCTGGGTGGGACCCGGGCCGTCCGCTACTTCTTAAAGAGGGACCTTAAGAACATGATTTTATCCCTTATGATCTCGTAATACTCCCAGTTCCCCTTCTCGTAACCTTGCCATATGGCGCCAGACACTAGATCAGCTAGCTGGACCCCGAGCTCAGCCTTCGAGTCCACATGTTCCACCTCCAAGTGGATTGGAGGTTTGTGAAGCATATCCTTCGTCCAACTGTGCTTGCTCCTCAGATATTCATTGAACTCCCATATGGATTTCGGGCCCATGGATTTGTCATATATGATCACTAATTTGTCTCCCTCCTTGATCCTCAGGTTGGCGTCTCGATACAACCCCCATATCACATGATGCACTAGAATGTAGTTCCTTAGGACATGCCGTGGCTTCCTCCTGAGATCCTCGTTTACTGTTGCCTTATTCAATGCAATTCCTCCGAACCTCACATCCCCAAGCCTATCGTTCTCAACTATCTCCTTGAGGACGTGCTTGGCCACATCTTCTATTCTTTGGGCCTTCCTCCTCAACCTGAATTTTATCTCATCTTCGGCATAGCCTTTCCTCCTGAGCTTTTCCCTAATTCTCTGCATCTCCTTCCTCAGTCTAGCTGCCGATGTTGTGTAGACGCATCCCACAACGAAGTACCGTGTGGATTTCTTGTCAAAGCCGAGATCTCCCGTCTCATCAACGAACAGGTAATGCACGCTCCTAACGGGCAAAGAAACAATTAATGCTTGCCTTCCCAGAGTGGTAGCATTAACCCCACCCTAGGGAAATGCACCCTGACGTTCATCCCGGGGGAAGGAGGTTGATCCCCTCCTTCCGGCCCGCGAGTGGTAGCATTAACCCCACCCTAGGGAAATGCACCCGAGCTAATGCTATCCCCACCCTACTATCTGCAGGCTCACAAGATGAATTTATCAAGCGATTTGAGTATTCTCCAAGCTATGATATCCCCAATACTCACTCTGAAATGCGATCATAACCGAAGGACACATCCTATCTCCAAACAACTATGGTGATCATGGTAGAGGTAGCATAGTGGCAAGTGATAGCATTTCTCGGGAGGTAGAATAATGGGATAGTTGCACTGCTTTGGACTGATTGCTACTAACTTAGGTTAGTAGCAAAGAGACTATGCCTGCTTATCGCGCGCGGAGATGATTAGGTAGGGAGCAAGAAGAAATTTAAATTAAAATCCGATTAATTACTCTTGATCATCTTCATATTTATGGATAAAGATGAGAAACTATGAAAAAAATACTCTCGAAAAGTTGAATTATTGGAGGGAATATACCTGATCAGAGGGAGGTAACAGCCGCAAGGGCTATCTTCACCAAGTCGGTTTGATCTGGATGAGTGAAGGTCAAGCCGCGCGAAACGAACGGTGACACAACTAGGAACAGACCGCCAGCCCTCAATACCCCTCCCCTTAGGTTGTACCAGTTGGTAAGGGCGAGGATCACGGACATCTCCATCTCAGTAGCCAAGACGCCCATCTTGGACAGGAACTCAATTCTCTTCCTTCCAGATTCTGGATCTACAGATAGTTCGGGATCCTCAAATTCATACAGGGCATCCTTAGTGTGAGTTACCCCTGTGTGAAGGTTCCTGCCTCTCTCATATCCCAGCTCCTCAGCTGCGGTCTCTAGAGCCTTTACAACGTCTTCGTGGGACATAAGTGGTAAGTCTCCAACTATCCTCTTGGATACTTGCTCATCTGCTATCACAGCCTTCGATATTACGAGATGTCCCACCTCAACGTGGGGCTGCAGGCTACCGCAGGTTCCGGCCCTTATGAGTATTCCCTCCCGGTTCATTGCCTCTATTACTTCCCTGACGATTATCGATGTGGAGGATGGACCCATTCCTGTGTCAACAGCTGCGACCTCCTTTCCATTGTAGGTACCTACCGCTATGAGCTGTCTGCCCTCCTCCATCAACCTTCCCTTCATAATCTCGGAGATGAGGGAGACCCTCCTACGGGATCCCACCAAGAGTACTCTGGGGGGAAGGGTACCCTTGGAGATCCCTAGGTGGTAGAGCTTCAAGAGATCACCAAGCCGAGACCTCGAGCATCCTTTAAGAAATTAGGGTAGGAGTCCGAAACCCACTCCTCTCCTCTGACCTCGCATCCTTCCTCGGACGCCGCCGCCAAGGCAGTAAGGGCCATGAAAATCCTGTGGTCGCGGTGGGACTCCAATGTAGGGCATCTCCTTACTCCTCCCATTCCATCAACGATCAGACCGTCCTCCAGCTCCTTGACATCAACTCCCGCTTTCTCCAGCTCCACCCTCATGTTCCTTATCCTATCGCTTTCCTTCAATCTGGCGTGAGCTACGCCCCTTATCACACTCCTACCTCTGGCGAAGGCGGCTAATACCGCGGCGAGGGGTAGGAGATCTGGGGCGTCCCCCAGATCCAAGATCGCTGGCCTAGTGGGCCTCCCCTCGACGACCAGCAACTCGTTCCGCCACTCAACTGAGACTCCGAAGGATCTGAGGATTTCCACGATTAATTCATCTGCCTGCGGGATCTTCCTGTCTAACCCAACAACCTCTAGTTTACCTCCTGTGACTGAGGCCATGACCATGAACGGGGCTACAAGACCGAAATCCCCCGGTATGGACATGTCCAGCCCTTGGGGGCGGGTGGGTTCGACCTCGAGGACATCCCCCAGCCTCACGCGGGAACCGGCCCTTCCTAGCGCGTAGGCGGTCATCTCGAGATAAGGCTTAGAGACCAGCTCTCCCTCATACCTGAGCTTCAGACCCTCCTCCGACATGGTCCCAGCTATCAGCAGGGCAGAGAAGAACTGAGAGCTCACGTTGCCCGGTAAGACGGCCTCTCCGCCCTTAAGCCCCCCTCCCCTCACGATGATGGGCGGCAGACCGTTTAGTCCGGCGCTGACGGCCCATCCACCTAGGGAGTTGATGGCCTCTATCAAAGGGCCCATCGGTCTCTTCCTGAGTCCCTCATTCCCTGTGAGGACAGTATATCCCTTCTCAGTTAAAGTCGATATGGCAGTATAGAATCTCATGGTCGTTCCCGATCCCCCGCAGTAGATCACGTCCTCCGGATTAGTGGGAAGGTCTGGAGGTTCTACCACGATATCCGCTCTCCCTTCGCCGTCCCTTACTTGGAGGGAAGCGCCCATCATTTCCGCGGCCCTCAAAGTGGCAAGCACATCCCTAGCTAGGGACACGCCTCTAAGTACCGACTGTTTATCAGAGAGATGGGCGATCGCTACAGCCCTATGGGAGTAGCTCTTTGATGGCGGGGGGTTGAGCCTTCCCCCTATCAGCGAGGGGCCTATTAGGACCATCCATCCTTCATGAGGTGAGCCTATATAATTGGGGTGCTCGCTGAGGGCCACACCTATAAGCGGGTGCTTCCGACTCCTTCGGTGTGTCCATGGGGGAGATGATAGTCGTCACGGTCGTCGGCGCTGATAAGCCGGGCATCGTAGCTGCGATATCGTCCGTACTTGCCGAGGCCAAGGCGAACATCGTCGACATATCCATGACCGTACTGAGGGGCTTCTTCTCCATGATAATGGTGGTGGACATCTCGGAAGCAACCTCCGATCTTTTCGAGCTCAGGGACCGTTTAGAGGAGAGAGGGAAGGAGATAGGGGTTAGGGTGATGGTTCTCCACGGGGACGTATTCAGATACATGCAGAAGGTTTAACTGGGGTGAAGGGAATGACCAAATACGATGCCTCTGAGCTGGCTGAAATAATTGAAATGCTGTCATTTCAACACTTGGACATCAGGGCTGTGACCATGGGTATCAGCATCATGGGGGCTCTAAGATACGACGACTTAGCGGAAGGAGTGCGCGAGACAGTTAAAGAGAGGGCTGGGGAATTGAGGGATGCCGTGGAGGAGGTGTCATCAAAGTTAGGGGTGCAGATAGTCACGAAGAGGGTAGCTGTCACTCCAATCAGCATGTTGCTGGATGCCAAGGCAGGAGACTCGGAAGAGGCCTTCAAACTGGGGGTCTCCATTGCCGAGGCGCTGGATTCGGTCGCTGAAGATCTGGCCGTGGACTATGTAGGGGGGTATGCCGCGTTCGTCGAATCTGGCTACTCTCTTGGCGATAAAGGGGTCGTGAAATCGATACCGGAGGCCCTGTCCTCGACTGAGAGGATCACCGCCATGGTGAACGCCGCTTCAACCCTAGCTGGGATAAACATGGACGCGGTGTACGAGATGGGAGAGGTGGTGAAGAGGACCGCGGATCTCACCGAAGGAAGGGGATGCACGAGATTGGGGGTATTCGCCAACGCGCCCGAGGGCACCCCATTCGTTCCCGGAGCCTACCATGGGAGGGGAGAGGAGGATCCCGTTATCAATGTGGCGGTCAGCGGACCGGGCGTGATAGAGAACGTGGTCAGATCCCTTGAGGATGCGGATCTGAGGACGTTGCATGACGCCATGAAGAGAGCCGCGTTCAAAATCACGAGGCTGGGTGAGCTCGTAGGTAGGGAGGTCGCTAAGAGGTTAGGAGTGAGGTTCGGATCCGTGGATCTCTCTCTAGCTCCCTCACCAGCGGTTGGAGATAGCGTGGCGGATGTGCTGAGGGCCATGGGAGTGGAGGAGCCCGGAGCTCCCGGTAGCGTGCTAGCGCTTGCCATACTAACTGACGCAGTGAAGAAGGGCGGTGCGATGGCCACTTCATCCGTCGGAGGGCTAAGTGGAGCCTTCATACCGGTGAGTGAGGACTTAGGAATGGCTAAAGCGGTTAGGAGAGGAGCTTTAGCTCTCAGCTCCTTGGAAGCGATGGCAGCGGTGTGTAGCACCGGTTTGGACATGATAGTGCTGCCGGGTGATGTGGAGGAGCACGTGATAGCGGCCATAATAGGGGATGTCATGGCCTTAGGCATAGTGCTGGATAAGTCTTTGGGTGTGAGGCTGATCCCAGTTCCTGGGGCCAAGGAGGGAGATGAGGTGGATTTCGGTGGGCTGTTGGGTAAGGCCCCAGTGATGCCGGTGGGCAGGTTCTCCTCGAAGGCGCTGGTGATGAGGGGAGGGATAGTCCCTCCGACCGTGTCTAGGCTGATGAAGGGGTGATCTTCCATGAAGAAGCTCAAATTTAGGGGGAAGTACAAGGATAGAATATTGAGCGGGGAAAAGAGGGCCACATTGAGACGGGAAACTAAGTTAAGGCCTGGGGATAGGGTCTTGGTGGAGGCCGGTGAGGAGGAAATAGGAGAGGCAATAATCGAGGAGATCTCGGAAATTAAAGTAGAGGAGCTAACCGATGAGCACGCTAGGGAGGACGGTTTTTCCAACCTAGAAGAGCTGTTGAGGGAGCTCAGCTCCATCTATGGGAAGGATGTCCTGAGCAAGGGGACCAAACTAAAGTTGATAAAGTTCGACATGAGGCCCAAGGTGGAGGGAGAAAAATGAGCTTCGGAGCGTTTCTCATGCCCGTCAAGAGTGAGGAGGGGCTTCCTCGGGACTGGGACGTGATAATTGTGGGTGGCGGGCCCGGTGGATTGACAGCTGGCATATACCTAGCTAGGTATGGACTCAGAACCCTAGTCATAGAGAAGGACACGCCGGGCGGCAAGGTGTCCATAAATCCCGTGGTGGAGAATTACCCGGGCTTCACCTACATCACGGGAGAGGAGCTCTCCAAGATATTCCACGAGCATGCCAGCAAAGCGGGGGTTAAGATCCTATTTCCTGAGGAGGTGGTGAGGCTAGACCTGAGAGGTGATTGGAAGAAAGTGTACACAAGGAGCGGTAAGGAGTTCTCAGCTAGGGCCCTGATCATCGCGACTGGTGCCGAGGATAAGAGGTTGGAGGTTCCTGGGGAGATGGAGTTTTACGGTAAGGGGGTGAGCTACTGTGCCGTCTGCGACGGACCCCTCTTCAAGGGGAAGAAGATAGTGGTCGTCGGTGGGGGGAACACAGCAGCAGTTTCCACGCTTTACCTAGCTAAGCTAGCCAGTAAGGTGATTTTAGTGCATAGAAGGGACAAGTTGAGGGCCGAGCAGGCTCTGGTGGATCAGGTGATGGGCCTTCCGAACGTCGATTTCAGGTGGAAGAGTGTGGTAGTGGAGATAGTCGGTGACGAGAGAGTGAGAGGGGTTAGGATAAGGGACTTGGAGAGTGGTGAGGAGGAACTGGTTGAGGTTGATGGCGTCTTCATCTTCGTGGGAGTCATCCCCCAGAGCCACATCGCCAAGCAGGCTGGCGTCAAGACGGATGAAAAGGGATTCATCTTGGTGGACTACTGGCAGAGGACCAACTGCTTCGCCGTCTACGCGGTGGGTGATGTTACGGGTGAGCCCATGCAGATAGCCAAGGCTGTGGGAGATGGGGTCAAGGCGGCCACGGACATACACGACAGGATATTTGGTGGCGCTTACGGGGAGCCCAAAGCCTCTTGGCATCCCACTCCCTGCATCCCAGAGGACTAGTTCACCCTCATCACCGGGACCTTACCGAACCTGCCCAGCTCCACCTCCTCCCCCGGTTCCCCATCCACTAAAATGATCCTGACGCCGAGAACCCTGTTTTTAACGTAGCTCGAAGCCAGGACGTCACCTATAAGCGCAGCTATCTCCCTGTCGGGCGTGGACCTAGGCAGGATGACCATATCCAAGCCGGCTATACAGTAAGGAGTGAGGGAGACCAAGTCTCTGGCGGTGAGGGATCCCTCAAGCGCCATCTGCTTGAGGAGGTTGTCCTCGGCCATTGGGAGCATTACCTCGTTGTAGCCTAAGGGCTTCAGTCCCTTGGAGGTCTCCTCTATGGATCTGTTGAGTTCCAATATTGCTCTTGCCGTTCCTGGGGACATGAAAGGAGCCCTAGCCATGAGGCTAACAACATGAGCCGAGCTCTCATCCATCCATGGACTGAGAGAGTAATCCATACCAAGTACCGGAGCCTCATCCCCCACGGTATCTACGAATTCCTCGTAAGCCTCACTGAATATGAGGGAAAGCACGTGCCTTATTGTTGTGTCTGGCTCCTCCGCCTCGTAGAGGGCCCCGTAAAGATCCGAGGGGTAGAGGAGGGAGGCGCTCAATCCGAGGGAGGAGGACCTAGATGCTGGGAAGTAAGGTCCCTCGGGCGGTGGATCTGACGTAACCGCGAGCATCGTTCCGTACTCCGGACCGAGCTCCTCGGACACCCTCCTTATGAAGGAAGCCGTGTACCCTAGATGAGCCGCGTAGGGATCTCTCCCCAGGGACACGGAGGTGAAATAGCCCCCCTTGAGCAGTTCCCACGCCTTATCGAAACCCTCTAATCCCTCACCAGAGTATACCGCTTTAAGATCGAGGTCTAGCTCATCTCCCGGTCTAGGTGATACTACCCTAGTTGTGAAGGACTCCAGCTTGGATGAAACTTTCTTAAGCAGGTCCGAGTAGGAGAGGTAATCCTCCGGGTCCCTCACATGTAGGGTAACTGCCCTGAACCTCATGATAGCACCTATCCCATTCTGAGTAAGATCTCCCTCACCAGCAGGCTATAGACCTTCCTCTTTCCCCTCCTCTCCGACTTCACCAGTCCCTTGGACTCGAGGATCTTCAACATCTCGGACACTGAACCAACAGGTCTCCTCAGGGAGCGAGCTATCTCCGACACCGTGGCCTCCTTCTTCTTGGCTAGGTAGCCCATTATCTCCAATCTAGCTGGAGTGAAGATCTCGGTGAGCTTCTTGGCGTCCTCAACGCTCAGTTCAAGCCTTCCCAGGGAGGATCTCCTGAGGATCTCGCTCACGTACTGCTCCCATAAGAACCCGTCGGCCAGTTCCTCCATGCTCGCTCTATCCTCCCTCAACGAGGAAATGAATTCCTGGAAGCTCTTCCCGTACTTTTCCTCGAACTTCCTGATCTCGCTTAATAGCTTGGATAAAGGGGCCTCAGACAGATCTTCCTCCACCTTCCTTTTAGTCCTCATTCTCCCCGAACTCCTCACTGCCAAATCCCCCCAGCTCCTCCACTTTATCAAGTATCTCCTCAAGCGCTTGCTTGAGGTCCTCGCATTTCAGCTTACCCAACCTCCTCCTCACTTGGAGGTAGGAGTCACCTCCTTCTGAGTCTATCCTCACCCATTCATCTTCCCTCCAGCGGTCTTTCCTGTACAAGATCCTGAATTTCCCACTCTCCTTCTCGTCCACGCAGATTATTGTGGCCTTTCCTCCTCTCAGTACGATTTCCTCTTTCATTAGGCGGGCCATTGCCCCGCTAGTGTAATGCAGTATACCAATAAAAGATTTTTTCTAAGTTAGCTTTTTCCTAAATTAAGAACGATTAATATCCGCTTCAGATATATCTGGTTATTTTATGAGAGACTGCTTTAATAGAATTTATTTAGTGGAATATTTATAAATTAGACTGAATATATTTTGCTTAGAGGTGGTACCATGACCGAGATGGGAATACCGCTCAAGCCGATGGGCAAGGAGGAGATCCATAAGCTGGAGTACAGCCTGCTCATCTCTTCTCTGATCGAAGTGCTCACGGATCCGAAGTTTGTGGAGCAGTTGAGAGATCCCAAGGACAGGCTGACTTGGATAGATAGCATAGCCACCGCGGCCGCTGCCCTCGCGAGGGATAAGGCGGGAATGACCCTTTCTGAAATAGCTGAGGATATTGGAAGGACCGAGGCCACCATAAAGAAGCACCTTAAGGGTGAGACCGAGGCAGGCAAGATAGTGTTGGAGGCTTACAAGAAGCTGGAGAAGAGGGAGATAGACGATACCCTAAGTGTAATCTTGGGCCTCAAGAAGGTTAAGGGACTGGATGAAGCCAAGGAGCTTCTGATGAAGGCATCAAGCCTGTTAGAGGAGGCTGTCAAGAATCTAAAGGAGGCGGTAGAGAAGCTCGGGTGATCACAAGCTAGCCACCTTCTTTTCCCACTTCACTTGGGCTTCCGGTGATACAAATAACTTCTCCGTGTAGTACACCTTTTCTACCATCCCGCTAGCCACGTAAACCCTCTCCGCCGCTATTTGTGATACCCTAGACCTTCCCATCACTTCGACCTCCACTGCATTAACGACTCCAACGCGGGAATCCCTTACCCTCACCCTCTTTCCGACCACCTTCGAGACTCTGGCGTTTATCAGTTGGATCTCCTCTCCCTCAACCTCGGTGGCCTCCCCAACCACTGTGACCCTTCCACCCGCCAATCTACCCTTACCCTTCCCGGATACGTGAGCCTCCTCCGCGGAAAGTGATCCCGATACTTTAAGAGCCCCCCTTACCTTCAAGTTCCTTACTCTAACATCACCCTTTACCTTCAGCACCTCATCTACTTTCAGTAGACCTCCAGTTAAGCGCCCAGTCACCTCAGCCATTCCCGTTTCCGCTTCCCCGATGTCAGTGTTGCCAGTTACTCTTAGGGTTCCTCCCACCCTGATTCCTAGTATCTTGCAGCTTCCTAGCTTGGCTGATCCTCCGACTGAGACTCGATCTATATGCCCCTCTTCTACCTCAAGGGATCCTTTTACCTCCAGATGCCTGACATCTACTTTCAGGGCTCTGAGACTGCCTGAGATCCTTGCCTCCTCCACCTCTAGTGCGGCGCAGGATAGGGAACCCTCCACTCTCATCTCAACCGCCTTGATGGAGCTGTTAACCCTAGCAGAACCGCGGATGTACGCCTTTTCTACTTCCACCGTTCCTGCATCTAGGAAGTCCGTGATTATCTCTTCTGCCTTGATTTTCCTGCATTTCAGACCCTTGGCCTCCACCCTTACCGCATACAACTCCTCAGCCTCAAGCTTTCCCTTGCACATGACCTCGGTGGCTTCTAAGGTCCCCTTTATCCTAGCTGACCCACGGCACTCGACCCTGTCGTACCTCCCAACCGGCTCTAAGGTCTCGTTCTTATCTATCACTACCTCCATCCTTCCCACCCAGTGATCTCAGGTCCCTGCTCACATGATCGCGGATGTTTTCCACATCTTGAAACACGAGCAGCTCCAAATTAAACATCTCACGGGCTCGGCTGAGGGACCCTCTCTCTAGTTCCTCGATGGCCCTCCTGTAGGGGTCTCCCAAGGTTCTGGGAGCGATGTATAGGAGTTCTTTTTCCCATTTTCCCTCCCTTCTTGTGAGATCTTCGGGTCTGTCTACATCTAAGAGCCTCCAAGGGTCATCCAGAAGACCAGCTGAGATCATCAGGAGGGAGGAAGCGGCCCTATGGATATCGGTCACTCTCACGTTCTTCAGAGGACAGGCCCTCCTTACATGGATCAGCGGTTCCAAGGAGCGGATGTGAGCGATCATCGGATCCAAGTACCTTCCCTTAGCGGACCACAGGAGACCACAGATATGGACTGAGGAGCTCCTGCATATCCCCAGAAAGGACTTCAACACATCACCATCCACCCAAGGCAGGTCAGCAGGGAGCAGCAGAGTGTACTCCTCTTTGACCGAGGAGAGCACTCCCCGGATGGGGCCCGTGCAGGGTAGCGGTTCATCAACCCTGTAGTCCAACCCAGTCAATTTGGAGAGTCTCTCGCCATCCTCATCACTTCTAACCGAGAGAATGACTTTCTCCGTTATTTCCCGAGCTGCTTCAGCCACCATAACTATTATCTCTTTACCGTCGATTTTGTAGGTCAGTTTATCCCTCCCGAATCTGGTGCTCCTCCCCCCGGCTAGGATAACTACTTCCCTAACACTTCCCATCAGGAGCACCTCGCTGTGAGGTGACGGCTGTATAGATCCCACCTAAAACTAGGGCGCCCCCAATAACCGTCGTGACACGGGGTAACTCACCCAGCAGGATTGCAGCCAAGATGGATGCGCCAATAGGCTCCCCTAGTATGGATACGCTGACGATGGAGGCCTTCAGGTACTTTAGGGCGTAGTTGTAGGAGTTATGCCCTAATCCGCTAGGGATGAGAGCCAGCGCTAGGAATATCGCCCACTCCTTTAGAGGATAGCCAGAGAGGGGGATGCAGAAAGCTCCAGCTGTTAGGAGGAGCGAAATACCAGATATCCCGTAAACCGATGCCGTGTACGGCGCGAGATCGAGCCTCCCCCTCAACCTCCTCCCAGCCACTAAATATGCTGCTAGGGATATAGATCCTATCAGTGCGAGGAAATCTCCGAATAGATTGGACCCCTTATCTATGTGGCCCATCGCGATTGTCGATGCACCCAGAAAGGATATCGCTATGCCCGCCGCCTCCTTAGAGTTTACCCTCTCACCTAACGCCAGATAGGAGAGGAGGACCACGAATATGGGTGAAGAGTCCACTATGACCGTGCTTGCAGCTATAGAGGTATACTTCAAGCTGGCCGTCCATGTACCAAAGTGCGCCGCCAAGCTCACCCCGGATAAGAGGAGGATCCCTTTTTCCGTGCTGGAGAGACCTCTTAGTTGTTTTAGGGAGCTTGCAGAGAGGATTAACATGAGGAGGGAGGCGAAGGCCATCCTGTAACCTGCTATGATTAGGGGGTTACTGTCGCTGAACCTTATCAGTATGCTCGCAGTGGATACTGCCGCTATACCCACGGCCAGCGCTAGTTTCGGGTTTAAGGGCGGTTCCGATCTCACCATTGGGCCTCATCTCGGTCCAATCTTATAACATTGATGCCGCGGGCGCTCGATCAATTTTTATAAGAGGGGGTCAGGCATCCCCGAAGGTGAAGCTAATTTGCCCGATGATGGCGTGAAGGGTGGGTTGGTCGATGTTCTCGTCATAGCAGTCACTTACATCATAGGCGCTTTCATAAGGGTCCTCCCCACCTTCAAGTACGGGGCCCACCTAACCGCTGACGACCCGTTGCTGCACTACAGGATAACGGAGTACCTAGTGAAGACGGGGCACCTGCCGACCTTCGATCCCCTAGCTTGGCATCCCTGGAGCTATAATCCTAGCGAGGTGCTGCCCATACTTCACTACTACACTGGTGCCACGATCTACAAGATCGCATCTCTCTTCGGTTTCAACGACCTTTACACTGTTGTGGTGTACATTCCAGTGGTATTCGCTCCGCTGGTGGTCATACCAGTCTACCTGCTGGCTAAGGAGCTGTGGGGTAGGTCGGCGGCCGTAACGTCTGCATTTGCCATCTCCCTATCTTGGGCCTACATAAACAGGTCCCTAGCAGGATGGTACAGGCACGAGCAATTCGCCATTCCCCTGCTCATGACCTCCATGTACTTCACGATAAAGGCCATGGGGAGTGAGGAGGAATGGAAGGTGCTGGCTTACTCCGGACTTAGCGGTCTCTTCCTAGTTTACTCAGCAGGGGTATGGGCGGGATTCAAGGCGCTCTACGACGGCTACGCATTGCTCCTCATGATCCTCCTCTTACTGAATAGGCTGGACTGGCGTGAGGGTCTGGCATTGGGGTTGCCCCCCCTCTATGTGTTACTGGCCAGCTTCGGATTCCTCTCCAACCAAGCTTACAGGAAGCTCTACATAAGCGTGGAGAGCACGCTCGTCTGGGCCTCTTTACTGGCGGCTCTAGTCTACATCTCCCTCCCAAAGATCAACGTGAGGGCCCTGAGCGAGCGGAGGAGGATTGTATCCGTTGGGGTCGGGCTGATCCTGCTCGTTGCGTTCTTCGCCTTGGGCATATACCAGCCCCTTACGGGCAGGCTGATGAGGGTTCTATTCCCCTCAGTAAAGCTTCCACAGGGAAATGTCGTCGAAACCGTGGCTGAGCATGGTGCTGGAGCGACTGTGGAGACCCTGACCACGCTCCTAATACCTGGAGTGCTGGGCCTCTTCTTCCTTCTGGTGGAGGGATGGAGGAACGACGACGAGCTCATGATAAGCCTCATGACCCTGATATCCCTCTACTTCGCCACAAGTATAGTGAGGCTGCCCCCCTTAGCCGCGCCATTCGTGGCGCTCGTGTCGGGTTTCTTCGCTTACAGGATAGTGGTGTTCTCGGAGCCTTACATGAAGAAGGTGAGATCCCTAGAGAGGGCTAAGAAGAAGAGAGGCGGTAGTCTCCCCATATCCAAGAAGCTGGTGATGATGAAGGTTCCCATCACGATAATGATCCTCTTGGTGGTGCTTCCAGTCGCCTTCCAAGGTCACATAAGGAATTACGGGGCTGGACACTCCGAGTACGTCCTCACCTTCCAAGAGGCCATGGAGTACCCGCTCGGCTTCACTGAGGGATGGAAGGATGCGTTGGAGTGGTTAAAGCATAATACAAAGCCCGATGAGGTCGTAATCTCCTGGTGGGACTACGGTTACTGGATGCAGACCGGAGCGGGGAAGATAACGATTGTTGACGGGCTCACCATAAACTCCACCCAGATAAGGCTCGTGGCCAAGGCCTTTATAGGTCCCGAGGAGAGGATGTTAGACCTAGCAAGCAGATTCAACGCCACCTACGTCGTCGTTGATGTGCCCAGAGAGGTGGGACAGTTCTCGGGAGGTGGTAAGTGGGTAGCCATGGCTTGGATAGCTGGAGAGTTCCAACACAGCCCCTACAGACCTGATGAGGCTAGGAAGTGGTTCGCTCAAGACCTCCAGAAGTTCTTCATCTACGATAAAACCACGGGGCGCTCTCTTCCTACGGATTACACGCTGAATACCACTTTATACAAGATGGCCCTCAACGCGATAGGTGGAGCCAAGCTGAACTACTTCGACTTGGTTCACGTGGGTAAGAATAAAGGGTATGTCGAGGTGGCCATCTTCAAGGTCAAGGGGTGATCTAATGGATCCACTAAGCTACTTCGAAAGGGAAGACGAGGTCGAGAGGCCCGTCTTCGCGGAGCTCAAGGATAAGTTCACCTCCGAGGCCGACGAGGAGCACATCTCCTCGCTACCCAAGATGACCTTCGCCATGGTGAAGCCTGATGCGTTCGTGCGAGGCCTCGCTCCAGAGGTCATAAGCAGGCTGAAAGAATCCGGACTTATTCCCGTAGCAATGAAGGTCACCGAGATGGACGAGACCCTCATAGATGAGCTCTACATGTTCGTGAAGCAGAAGTACTTCGATTCTTGGTGGATTATGCCCAAGGTATTCAGCCAGGCCCCGGTGATCCCGATGATCCTAATTGGGGACCCCGGGGAGTTCGAGCACCTGAGCGCCAAGCTGAGGGACATAATCGGCCCGACAACTCCGGATGCTGGTAAACCGGGGAACCTGAGGTATGACCTGAAGGGTACCAACAGGGTGCTCAACATCATACACGCCGCGGACGATCCCGCAGCCGCTGTAAGGGAGGCCAGCGTATTCTTTGATCTGGATGAGATCTTGGATGCGATGCTCTCCACGGAGGAGGTCAGATATGATCCGAATGAGATAGTGCCGGAGGAGCCGGTGAACCTCCTGAGGTGGAGGACATTCAACGAGGTCAAGCTGGAGGCATTGGACTATATAGACATCAGGAGAGCTGAGATCCAAGAACTTTTAGACAGAGAAGCCGAAGTAGTTGCTAAGGAGTTGCCCATAGATGAGGAAAGGCTCGCTCTCAAGGAAACGGAGGCTAAATTGTCCCTAATTGCTAGCGAGGTCGTGAGGGAGATAGATAGGGAGCTCGTCAGGAATGCTAGGCTTCCAGCAGATCCCAAGGGTAAAGGCAAGCTCGCTGAGAGGCTGGAGGATTCCCTAGTGGCAGCGACAATGATTAAGCTGCTCAGTGATGAGAGGGCCCTCTCTAACGAGAGCGATTTCGACAAACTGCTCATGTTCAGTCTGTCGAGGGAATTGATTGGATCGGGATGGGGAGAGGTAGTCGTTCATAGCACTTGGGCGGTAATGCCCCAAATGGTGAGGGATCTCGAGAAGAATAATAAGGTGATCGTTTCCTCATCCTAATCTTTTTTATGACGTGAGGTATAAATAGCAAAAGGTCCCGTTTTACCGAACGCATACCGTTATATATAACGAAAACATATGTTATAGTAGGTGATAGAGAACGATACAGCCGTGCGAACTCGTGGTTAAGACGCTCATTCCGTCTGTAAGGGCCCTCGTAGCCAAGGAACTCATAACTAAGTACAAGCTCAGACAGATAGACGTGGCTAAGATGCTTGGGGTTACCCAAGCGGCCATAAGCCAGTACCTGAGGGGGGCAAGGGGCAACATAATAGATCTGAGGAATGACAAGGAGATCATGAGGATAGTCAACAGGATAGCTACTGGGCTGATAAACAAGGACCTCACGAAGAAGGACCTTTCCATCCTCATCTGTGAGATATGCTACCAAGCTAGGAAGAAGAGGATCTACTGCAAGTCGGGCATGAGGATCCAAGGAAAGTACGCGGAAGCCGCTGATCTGATGTGCATGGAATACGATATCCCCAGAGAGAAGGGAGAGCTCAGGAATGTAGTCAATAAACTGCTCCAAGGATCCAGTGGAGAATGAAGGGAGGGAAGGAGAAAGGGAATAAAGGGCATAAGGTAATTAAGAGATCTCCTTTATCTTGTCCTCTACTATCTCCAAGGCTCTGAACAGGTACTCCTCCTCTATGTTCAGCGGTGGGAATACCCTGAGAGCGTTCACCCCTGCCGTTATTATCGCCACACCCGATTTCCAAGCCCTCATCATTATCTCGTGAGCCAAGTCCGGGGCCTTCTTCCTGCTGGCTTTGTCCTCCACTATCTCAATCCCTATCATGAGGCCCTTGCCTCTCACATCGCCAACTATCTCGTACTTCTCCTTCCACTCGTTAAGCAGCGTCATCACCTTCTTACCCAGTACTGCGGCCCTTTCCACCAGCTTTTCTCTCTCTATCACATTTATTGTGGCTAAGCCGGAGGCGCAGGATACTGGGTTACCTCCGAATGTGGAGGCGTGGGATCCTCCGGGCCATGTCATCACCTCCTCCCTCGCTATCGTGGCCCCTATTGGGAGCCCACCACCCAAGGCCTTAGCACTGGTAAGGATGTCGGGATCAACTCCGAAGTGCTGGATGGCCCACCACTTCCCAGTCCTGCCCATTCCGGCCTGAACCTCGTCATCTATCAGCAGTATCCCATGCTCATCAGCGAGCTTCCTCAGCTGGGGAATGAAGTTTTCTGGAGGAACGATATAACCTCCCTCACCTTGAATTGGTTCGAATATGAAAGCGGCCACCTCCTCGGGCGGGACGAACTTCCCGAAGACCCAATCCTCTATGAAGGCTATTGTTCTGTTGGCACACTCCTCCGGATCGTCGGGTGATGCTCCAAACGGACATCTATAGGAGTAAGGGTACGGGACATGCACTATCCCTGGGACTAATGGGGAAAAACCGGCTCTCTGCACCGGCTTGCTCGAGGTTATGCTGAGAGATCCGTAAGTCCTTCCGTGGAATGAGCCAATGAATCCGATTATGTACTGCCTCTTGGTCCTCCATCTAGCTAGCTTTATTGCCGCCTCGACCGACTCTGTTCCGCTGTTAGAGAAGAAAACCTTCTTTCCAAAGTTACCGGGGGCAATAGAGACTAGTTTCTCGGCAAATTTTACAGATTCCTCGTAGTAGAAGTCAGTGTTCGAGTAGTGGAGGAGCTTCTCCGCCTGCCTTTTTATGGCCTTGACCACCTCAGGATGGGCGTGTCCTACATTCATTACTCCCAGACCCGAGTTGAGGTCTATGTACACATTGCCATCCACGTCGTAGAGGAGAGATCCTTCACCTCTCTCCACAACAAGGGGGTAGAACCGCACATAGGAGGGGGATATCACCTTGGAATCCCTCTCCAAAATCTCCCTAGCCTTTGGGCCTGGGGGAGTGACGACTATCCTAGGTACATCCATGGCACCACCCTACGACATTCGATCCTATTTGTTAAAAAAATTACCCTAAGCAAACTTTTAGCGCTGATCGAGGCGTAAGGGATCTAAGCTGGGAGGACTGTGGGTTCTCCCGTTCCTCCCGGTAAATACCGGTTATAAACGGGGTTATAATGTCGTTTTGATCATGCCAAGTCAGAAGACCATTGACTAGACGAGCGAGCCAATATGTTGAACGATTGAAGTAGGTTGAGGCAATATAAGAGTATGCCATCTAGTCTTTTTTTGGAGAAATGTATTTCTTGACCCCTCTTTTCTCACACTACAACGTTTATATTTAATAATGGGGGGAGGAGCATACAGACAGCCCTACAATGGGGTGAGTCTATGCGGAATGGAATGAATGGTGTTAGTGTAGCGATCTTCGCACTAATGGTGGCACTTCTACTCCTACCATCGGCTTCGCCTTTGCTGGCTGAACCTGAGGAGAAGCTCCCCTTTAACAAGTACGGATGGTTCGACCAAGTGGTTTTCTTCTCCGAGCCAAGCAGGGACAAGGCTCTTGACATGCTCATAAAGGGAGATATGGATGCTTACTTCATAGACATCTCTGACCCAGTGGCCTTCAAGAAGATCAAGGAATCTCCACAGCTAGAGTACGACTTCTCTTATGGTTTGTACTACGAGCTCACTTTCAATCCGGTCGGCCCCACCTACAAAGACGGGAGGCTTAACCCCTTTAGCGTTCCTAGGATAAGGGAGGCCATCAACTACGTCATAGATAGGGATTACATAGTAAATGAGATAATGGGCGGGTTAGCGGTGCCCAAGTTTACTTGTTTGGTGAAGGCGCTGCCCGAGGGCCAGAGATACATAGATGTACTCGATGAGATAGAAGACATGTACTCCTACGACTTTGAGAAGGGCAAGGCCATAATAGATGCTGAGATGAGGAAGCTTGGAGCGACCTTAGTTGGTGATAAGTGGTACTACAACGGGGAGCCTGTTAAGATCAAGTTCATAATAAGGGTAGAGGACGCTAGGAAGCCCATAGGAGATTACGTATCGACCCAGCTGGAGAAGCTCGGTTTCACTGTTGAAAGGATGTACATGACCTTCAGGGAGGCCGCTAGGTATTGGATATGGGGTGATCCTGCTGAGGGCCAGTGGGACCTCTACACCGGCGGATGGATAACCACCGCTGTTACCAGGGACGACTCTGACAACTTCCTGTTCTTCTACACGCCCGAGGGTCTGCCTGGGTTCCCGCTCTGGGACGCCTACAAGCCCGCTCCTGAGTTCTACGACGTTGCCAAGAAGCTCGCCTACAGGCAGTTCAAGAGCATGGAGGAGAGAAACGAACTCATGAGGAATGCCATCGAGCTCTCACTCAAGGACTCTGTGAGGGTATGGCTCGTAGACCAGACCGCCGTCTGGGTGAGGAGAAAGGGCCTCTTCCTCATAGCCGACTACGCTGGAGGTTACCCGACTCCCATATGGGCTCTGACGATGAACAGAGACGAGAAAATGGGCGGTACCGCTAGGATAGCTAGCGCTGAGGTTATATCCGATCCTTGGAATCCCATAGCCCCGTCCGACGCAATATATGATACTATGCTCTACGATTACGGTGTGACCGAGGCTGCGTTCTCACTGCACCCGAAGACCGGACTTCCGATACCGATAAACGTCAAGACCGTCCAGATGTGGGCTAAGAAAGGTCTGCTAACCTCCGCTAACGAGGAGACCAAGGATTGGTTCAACCTGACGTTTGTGGACGAGGTGACCGTGCCTCCTGATGCCTGGTACGGATGGGATGTCGAGAACCAGAAGATCGTCACTGCTAAGGATGCTGGCGTCACTACGGCCAATGTGAAGTTCATCGTGGACTATGGAGATGTGCTGAACAGGACGGTATACCACGACGGTACCAAGAGGACCCTCGCTGATTTCATAATACCTTGGATCCTACAGTTCGAAAGGGCCGATCCCAAGAGCCCGTGGTACGACGAGTCGTCCGTGCCCAACTTCGAGGTGTACAGGGAGAACTTCGTTGCATGGAGGATAGTGGGCCTCGAGCCTCTCAAGATAGAGTACTACGTGAATGAGGTGCAGCTGGATGCCGAGATAATCGCCGCCGACTACACCCTGTGGCCCGACATGCCTTGGCACACGATAGCTATCGGTATGCTCGCTGAGAAGAATAGAGAGGCCGCGTTCTCCTCCTCCAAGGCCGACAAGCTCGACGTAGAGTGGATGAACTACATAGCCGGACCGAGCCTGAAGATACTCGAGAAGTATTTGAACGAGGCTTACGATGAGGGATACATACCGTTCAAGAACTTCATGGAGAAGTACGTGACCACCGCCGAGGCGAAGAGGAGGTACAAGCTCTACAAGGAGTTCTACGAGAAGTACGGTCACTTCTGGGTCGGTGATGGACCGTACTACCTCGAGAAGGTAGACGCCGTCGCTCACACTGCACTCTTGAAGGCGGTGAGGCTCCTGCCGTACACCATAGAGAAGCCCGCTAGGTTCCTCAGCGAGTTCATGATATACCCGTTCGAGATAGTGGCCTTCGGATTCGACAAGAGCATAGTCTGGAAGTACTATCCGGCCGCTGACATAAAGTCCGGTCCTGAGGGAGTCAGCCTCGTCGTGGGAGGTCCCAGGGTCAACATACACACCAAGGTGGCCTTCGAGGAGGCTGGCATCAAGTTCGAGGGCAATAAGATGGTAGTGCCCGGCGCCGGTACCTATGAGGCCAGATGGGCCAAGATGGACCATGGGATAGCCATCCTGATAGGAGACAACCTGTACGTCGCTGGAATAACGAGATTCGGTACCGAGGCCGCACTGCTGTTCGTTAAGGAGCACAAGCTCAATAAGGCACTCGCCATAGTCAAGTGGGAGGACAAGAACGGCAACGGGCAGGTGGATCTGGACGAGATAACTGCCGTATTCGAGAAGCTCTGAACTCTCCTCTCTTTATTTTTGGGAATGTCTTAGCGCCCTAGATCAACTTTTTTATATTCATGCGGAAGGACATCCCTCGGCGAAGAGGATGAAGGTGCCGCCTGTAGTTAAGGTACTCGTAAAGCGAGCGCTCATACTATTCGTAATAGTCCTCATAGCTACCTACATCACTATACTAGTCGCTAACGTTGGAGGATACATAGATGAACTCAAGAAGAAGGAGATAGAGTTCCAGGTGGCTCAAGCAGTACAGAACAACCCTCAGTATAAAGACCTCTCCCCCACAGAGAAAACCGCGCTTATCAAGAAGCTAGCACAGGTGGAGATAAAGCGGCAAGGTTTAGATCAACCATTCATCATAAGAAGTTTCCGGTATCTATGGGATGCAATAACATTGGACCTAGGCAGGGCAGAGAAGATGACCAGCGATTCAGGCTCCCGTTCCGTCAAAGTAATCATCCTAGAGAGGCTGCCTCAAACCATACTTCTATTCACAACCGCTACGGTAATCAACTTCTTTATCGGCCTGTTCGGGGGGCTGTCCCTATCGAGGAAATTCGGTTCATTCCTAGATAGGCTCGTGATCTACCTATCACCAACCTCCGCCATACCTGGATGGTTCTACGGGATATTCCTGATCATGATCTTCTATACATGGCTGCACGTGCTCCCCCCAGGAGGCTTGGTGGACTACCCGCCACCCCCGGATCCAGTGGGCTACGTCCTGAGCGTTCTAAAACATATGATACTTCCCCTACTCTCTTGGATAGTCTCCAGCTTCTTCATAGGGATATACAGTAACAGGACGTTCTTCCTGCTCTATTCAACCGAAGATTACGTGGAGGTGGCCAAGGCGAAGGGACTTCCGCCAGGTCAGATAGAGAGGAGGTACATCCTCAGGCCCGCCCTGCCCCCAATAATAACGACTTTCGCCTTCGCCGTCGTGTTCTCATGGAGCGGGGCCATAATTACAGAGACCGTCTTCAACTGGCCGGGGCTCGGCCTGACCTACTACCAGGCCATTAACCTCGTGGACGTGCCGGTGATAGTGGGAATCACGGTGGTGTTCGGCTACCTCATAGCCGCCACAGTGTTCATCCTAGACATCTTGTACGGGTTGGTTGATCCTAGAATAAAGGCTGGAATGGGTGAGGCACTATGAGCGTCGTGTCTGAGGAGCTATCCCTTAAGGGAGTGATCAAGGAGCTCTTATCTTATAAAAGCGCAATCCTAGGGCTCATAATACTCGCTGGACTGATAATCCTGTCCATATACGCCGTTTTATTCACGCCCTTCGCGCAAAGCGGTGCACTCTGGAATGATCAACAGGTGTGGCTCAAGTACCCGAGGACAGCGGCTCCTGAGTGGACGAATCTCTTCTCCGGTAAGAAGCTCCCAGAAAACATCTATGTGAACATGAGCAAGCCAGTAAATGTGTCTAAGGAAGGTACTAGGATAAAGAGGACGTATATCTCGAAGTTCTCATTCAGCTACGATGATACGCCATCGGAGATCATATTCTTCTTCAACACGAGTTACGAGAAGCTGCGCCCGAAGGTCAGCATACTTTGGATAAAGCCCGACGGAGAAAACCTCTCGCTAGGAACCTACAAAATTAGAAAAGGAGGCACCAGCATATACCTATCAAATAACCTGCGCTTAGTATCCGATCTCCAAGAGAAGATAGAGGAGGAGCTGGGCAAGAAGATAAACAAATCCTTGACCCTTGAGGATATACTGTTCAGAAATTTCAAAACTGGAGGGATCTTGAAAGGAACGTACACCGTGAGGCTGGACGTCTTGGTGAAGAACGAGACGGATAAGGTTGAATGGCAGGGTATAGTATACGGGAAGGTTTATGGACTGGCGGGAACGGACGATAAGAGGAGGCCCTTGCACTTGGGGCTGTTGTGGGGCGCACCGATAGCCCTAGCATTCGGACTTGTGGCCTCTCTCTCAATCACCTTCATACAGCTCATAATTTCGGCCATCAGCGGGTACTACGGAGGTAAGGTCGATGCGGTGATACAGAGATTGACAGAGATATACATGATACTGCCCTTCCTTCCAATGCTCGTCCTAGTGCAGCTGCTCTACGGAATGAACCTCTGGAGGCTGCTTCTGCTCCTGATAATCCTGAGTATATTCGGGACATCCGTGAAGACTTATAGAGTATGGGTCATGCAGCTGAAGAGCTATCCATACGTCGAGGCCGCGAGGGCCTACGGAGCTAGCAACATGAGGATAATATTCCTCTACATACTGCCTAGGCTGATACCCCCGACGATCCCGAGCTTGGTGCTTGCCGTCCCAGGATACGTGTTCTTGGAGGCTGCCCTAGCCTTCCTAGGACTAAGCGATGTGAACATAGTGACTTGGGGCAGGATAGTGGAGGAGGCGTTCAGCGAGGGGGCTTTGTACAAGGGATACTATCATTGGGTGCTCATGCCTTCATTAATGCTCGTAATCACTGCGATCTCCTTCGCCCTCATAGGTATAGCGCTGGACAGGATAGTGAACCCGAAGTTGAAGGAGATGTGAGGTGAACGGCATGGCGTTACTTAAGGTAGATGATCTGGTCATGTATTACAGAACCCGTAAGGGAACCGTGAAGGCTGTAGACCACGTCAGCTTCGAGATAGAGAAAGGGGAGACCCTAGCCATAGTTGGAGAGTCTGGCTGTGGGAAGAGCTCCCTATCTAGGGCCATAATAAGGCTTCTTCCCCGGAATGTGGAAGTCTACGAGGGAAAAGTCTTCCTCAACGGTACTAACATCATGGAGCTGGGCGAGGAACAGTTCAGGAAGGAGGTAAGGTGGAGGAAGATCTCAATGGTATTCCAAGGCGCCCTCAACGCTCTCAACCCAGTTCTGAAGGTCGGAGAACAAGTGGCGGAGCCGCTGGTCATACATATGGGCATGGATAAGAAGGAGGCTTTGAACGAGGCCAGAAAGATGATCAAGCAGGTGGGAATTGCTGAAGCCTTCGTGGACAGGTATCCTTTCGAGCTCAGTGGAGGAATGAGGCAGAGGATCGTAATCGCCATGGCGCTCATTACCGACCCAGATCTAGTGATACTGGACGAGCCCACATCAGCGTTGGACGTTATAACCCAGGCAAACGTGATGAACCTCCTCAAGAGGTTGAAGAAGGAGAGGGATCTTACCTACATATTCATAACGCACGACATAGCCCTCGCGAGCGAGTTGGCCGACAAGATGGCGACCATGTACGCCGGGCAGATAATAGAGTTGGCTGATTCCGAGTCCTACTTTGGCAAACCCCTACATCCCTACACGCAGAAGCTGCTGGGAAGCGTTCCGACCCTCAGGGAGGATAAGGAAATAATCTCTATCCCCGGAACGCCGCCCAACCTGCTGAACCCACCGGTCGGCTGCAGGTTCAGACCGAGATGCGATAAAGCCATGGAGATATGCGAGGAGGAGCCTCCGATGTTTAACCTAGATGGGCATAGGGTTAAATGCTGGCTATATAGGGGTGAGGAGTGAATGCTGCTTAAGGTAGAGAATCTGAGTAAGTTCTTCCCCATGAAGAAGGGGATCTTCGGGAAGACTTACTACGTCAGGGCAGTTGAGAACGTGACCTTCGAGATAGATAGGGGAGAGTCCATATCACTTGTGGGTGAATCGGGGAGCGGTAAGACCACCCTAGGTAAGACCATATTGAGACTCTACGATCCGACCAGTGGGAGGATAGAGTTCGATGGAAAGGACATTACTCATCTCACCGAGAAGGAGCTTAGGTGGTACAGGAAGGAGACCGGTCTCGTTCAGCAGAATCCCTTCGGATCGATGGTGCCTCATTTCACAATATTCAAGATACTGGAGGAGCCCCTCATAGTGAACAAGGTAGGCGCGAGAGAGAAGAGGAGGGAGATTGTCTACAATATCCTGAGGGAAGTGCAGCTATCTCCAGAGGAATTTGCCTTCAAGTACCCCCACATGCTGAGCGGTGGTCAGTTGCAGAGGGTGGCCATCGCTAGGGCCATAATCATGAATCCCAAGCTCGTTATAGCTGATGAGCCTGTCTCCATGCTTGACGCTTCGGTTAGGGTGGAGATATTGAACTTGTTCGAGGAGATACAGGAGAAGCACGGTATGAGCATTATCTACATTACGCACGACCTTTCTACGACTAGGTACTTCTCCGACAAGATATTCATAATGTACGCAGGTCACTTGGTTGAGAGGGCACCCACTAAGGAGCTCCTGAGGAACCCAGCTCATCCCTACACGAAGGCGCTCCTTGAGGCCATTCCCGATCCAGACCCCGACAACAGATTCAAGTTCAGGGAAGTCCCGCCTGGAGAGCCACCCAGCCTAGTGAACCCACCGAAGGGGTGCAGGTTTAAGCCCAGATGCCCGATAGCAACCGACAAATGCGATGAAGAGCCGCCAGAGGTGGAGATCTCTCCAGGTCATTTCGTTAAGTGCTGGTATGCACAATGACGCATAGAAGACTGGCTCTCCTGGGCCTCCTATTTTTCTTAATATCCTTCGTCCTGGGTGTGGGCACCCTATATTACCGATCCGCCCTCACCTATTCTAGCAGGACTATCAGGCTCTCAGTCGGTGAACCCGTGACTTGGACCTTCGAGGGTCCTACCAGCCCGAGAGTCTACTACAATATATCGTGCATCTCTTCAGGCTCCTTTAGAATGGTACTAAGGTTCATCGATTTTAACAGTAATAATATCGGCCGGTTGGATGTAGAGGGGAGCCCGTCAACCTCGGTTCACGGAGAGAAACTGCTAGATTGTCCGTCGTATGGGATGACCTTGGACTTAGTTAAGGGGAACGACACTACATGTACGGTCGTGCTATCCTACTATTCGGCGGATCTGCAGATCCTCACCCTGTTGCTCGTGGCTCAACTGATAACCTCACTAGTAGCGGTGTCTTTCTCGATCTTGTGGTTCTCTAAGAAGGTGGTCGAGGGCAGTAGAGCGCAGCGAGACAGCGAGTACGAAGTACCTTAACTCTTTATTGATCTCTTTACCGAATGTCGGGGTTCCCCGCAATACCCCTATCGGAGGTGATGATGTATGGACATAGAGTACATAGTGGATCTCTTGATGAAGAGAGGATTCCTGATAAAGAGGCATAGGAATGGGAGGGTAGAGGCTGAACTGGAAGACGAGAGAGTGATAATAGATCCATTGACTAACTCCTGGATGTACATGAGGGGAGAAGGTAAATCCGTCTATGCGAGGGCATTCTTCTCGTTAGAGGGAATAAGGGAGAAGTTAGATGAGGTGAGGAGCTCTACTTTCTAGCAATCTCCTCCAGCTTAACCTCCTCACCCCTTATGAAGGCCTCCACCAGTTCCCTGGCCACATAGTCGGGGAGCTGCCTCGGCGGGTGCTTGAAGAAGTACGCGCTGACCCCTTCGAGAGGACCCGCTATTCCCCTATCCTTGGCAAGCTTCACCGCCCTTATCGCGTCTATGGCCACGCCCGCCGCGTTAGGCGAGTCCATTACGCTCAGTTTCACATCTATGTACACTTTGAACCCGCCAAACTGTTCCGCCTCCATGAACATGTACATCACCTTCCTGTCGCCTAAGAAGGGAACATAGTCGCTCGGCCCCACCCTAGCACCGATCTCGTACGGCACCATGCTCGTGACAGCCTCGGTCTTGCTGACCCTCTTGGTCTTCAATCTGGATTCCTCGATCATGTTCAGGAAGTCCATGTTCCCTCCGATGTTGAGCTGATACGTGTTGAGTACTCTCAAGCCTCTCTCCACAGCGAGTCTCGCGATGGTCCTGTGCAGTATCGTGGCCCCTAACTGGCTCTTGAAGTCATCGCCAGCTGCTGGTATTCCCCTATCCCTGAACTTCGCTGCCCACTCTGGGTCGCTGACGATGAACTCAGGGATCCCGTTTATGAATCCCACTCCAGCTTCCAGAGCTGCTGAGGCGTAGGCCCTGCTCGCTTCATAGCTGCCTACGGGTATGAGGTTAACCAAGACATCAGCACCAGTTTCCTTGAGCACATCAGCTACGTTTACGCTCGGCCTAGAGTCGTCAACGAGGAAGCCCTCCCCGTATCTGAAGTCCCTCATGTGGGAAGCCACGCCGTCGAGTACCGGTCCCTTCAGAACCTCGACTCCGAGTCTTGGAACTTCGGCGAACTTCTCCAAGTTGTTGGGCTTGGAGAATATGGCCTCAGAGAGGTCTTTCCCTATCTTCCTCTCATCCACATCGAAAGCGGCCACGAACTCTATGTCAGCTATGTGGTATGGTCCAAATCTGACGTGCATCAGCCCGGGAACATCCATATCATCGTCGACATCCCTGTATTTGAACACACCTTGAACCAAGGCGGAGGCCACATTACCCACACCGGCAATTGCCACTTTTACCTTCGGCATTCTCTCACCCAGTTATCCACCCCCCTGCAAATATAAGTCTATATCGGGAATTTTAGCTCCTTTAACCGCGTTTCCTGGGGCAAATAGATGTTTTTATCCAAACAATACAAATGATATATCAATAAGCATCTATAGTTGCTAATAATTATTCTTATTATACCATTACATAATTAAAAATACGATATCTTTATACATGTTTTTGTGAATTATATAACTAAAATTGATTTATAATATCACGTATATCTCTTTATATGATTTATAGTGAGCACATTTGTAACATAATTTTATTCGAGACGTCTAAATTTAGAAAAGTTCTAAGTGTTATGGGAATGCCTTATCAATGCCATTTGTGTGGTAGTCTTTGCTAATACGAAGATATTTAAGTGGCCAATGGGCAGTCTTATGTGTTGAATGTTGAACTTTTCATTAAAAGCGTAACGATAATTACGATGTGCTAGACTCCTCTCTAGATGAGAGGAACGGTAACAGCATCGGCCCCCTCCCAAGCTTTCCTAATGGGAGAACATGCAGTGTTATACGGATCACCCGCTCTAGCCTTGAGCGTTGATAGGAGATCCTTCTCTACCGCTAAGGAGTTAGATGAAGGGCATCTGAGGATAAAGTCTCACCTCCTAGGGGTTTACGAGGAGAGGAATGGTTCCGTTCTAGTGAGCAGTCCTGAACTGGAGAGGGTAGCAAGGGGTGTCAAGGGCGTCTTAGAGAGATACAATGTTAGGTCGGGCGTCGAGCTGGAGATAAGATCCGAGGTTCCCATCGGGAGTGGTATGGCTTCCTCCGCCTCGGTAGCGGCAGCCATCTCTAAATCACTTGACGGCCTATTTGAGCTGGGAATGAGTGAGGAGGAGCTCTTGGAGTCCGTGTATCTCTTTGAAAGGATCATACACGGCAAGGCCAGCAAGACGGGACCGGCATGCGCAGTCATGGGCGGGATCATATGGGTAGAGTGGACGGGCGACGTTATGACAGCTAGCAGTTTGGGATTCAAGGATGTACCCCTAGTTATGGCCTGCACCGGGAAGCCCAGCCCGACCAAGGAGATGATAGACAGGGTGAGCACCTTGGGATCCATGTTGCCCGGGGTGAGGGACTCCGTGGTCAGGGCTATATCTGAGCTGGTTGTCAGAGGAAAGGAGGCTATTATGGCCGAGGATTACGAGCTCCTAGGAACCCTCATGAATGTCGATCAAGGGCTGCTCTACTCCCTAGGGGTGAGTAGCTGGGAGATAGAGAGAATAGTCTGGAAGGCAAGAGAGAGTGGCTCCTATGGAGCCAAGTTATCAGGAGCAGGAGGAGGGGGGTGCATCGTTATCTTGCATCCTCGACCATCCTCCCTAATCAGAGAACTAGAACCTGTCGCCGAGATGGTGTTCACAGCGAGGGTCGCTAGGGAGGGGGCGAGGATAGAGCCTATTTAATCCATCAGAGGCCCTCTCCCAAATCCCTGAGTTTTCTCAATAGGTCCTTGGTGGCCTCATTGATCGTCTTGAGATCTTCTATCCTGTAGACCAGCCTCCCTCCATCCAGTATCTTTCTGTAGGCGTAGGACATCTCATTACCGCAGACGGGACACTTTGGAGGTTCGGATCCCTTCGGTACATATTTGTAGATGAGATGCTCCTCGCAGATGTAGAGATCTTTGGCCCCTGACTTTATCCCTCTCTTGGCCCTCGGTTTCCCTTCAACCTCCACTATATCCATGCCGAAGTCGACTGGTTTGGCTCCCATTATGTGAGAACCTACTCCAAATGCATCGGCACCCGCCTCAGAGTACTCTTTAACAGTATATTCGTTCAGGCCCCCGGAGACGAATATCTTCACGTGCTTGAAGCCCCTCACATCCAGCTCCCATCTCACCTCCTTGATTATGTCGGACATCCTTCCCCTCCTAGAGCTTGGGGTGTCTAGCCTGACCCCCTCGAGCCTATCCTTCAGTGCCTCCGCCGCCATTATCGCTTCGGTCTTCTCATCGTAGAAAGTGTCCACCAAGGCTATTCTGGGGACCTCATCCGGCAGGACCTCATCAAATGATTTCCAAGCGGCAACCTGATCCCCGAAGAGTATGATCATAGCGTGGGGCATTGTACCTACAGGTTTGAAACCGATCTCCTCCAGCAGGATACCGGAAGATCCGTCAAGCCCGCCTATGAGGCTAGCCCTCTCATACGCCAGACTTACGGCAGGATGCTGTCTCCTTATCCCAAAGTTGACCACTGGCTTCTCCCCGGCCGCGAACTTCACTCTAGCCGCCATCGTAGCTACTCCGGAAAGGCTGCATAGGAACCCGAGTATCGAGGTCTCCAAGGGTCCTATCTCCGAGTAGGGTCCCTCTATCCTCATGATGGGTATCCAAGGTCTCAAGAGGCTGCCGTCGGGGAGAGCGTGCACATCTAAGTTCCTGCCCTCTAGGAGCTTGGCCACCTCCTCCACTCCCGCCAGTATTCCCCAAGGGACGCCGTTCGGCAGGGATCTGGCCGCTATCTCCATGACGACATGTTTGTCCGCCAGTCCCTTGGCCCCGAGGACCTTCATGGTTCTGAGGAAGTAGATGTCGGTGACCTTTCCCTCCTTGATCTCCCTCCCTGACACTACGAAGAACTCATCCTCCCTTCCCATTAGGGGCACCATGGAAGGGGCGCGGATGAGCTTAAAATCGAGATGGCGGCGGGGGTGGGATTCGAACCCACGACCTCCCGGTTAACAGCCGGGCGCTCTACCTGGCTAAGCTACCCCGCCCCTAGCGACGGGCCACGACATGGAACTTGGAAATAGTATAAAAAGGTTGGCTCGCTCCTCCAGTTGGATTAGCATGTGCAGAATGGCCGCCTTCATGTCTCTGGAGCCGATGAAGGGCTACGAGGTTGAGGATTTCCTAGAAGCCGTGGCTCGCATGGCCAGCCGGGGTAGGTCCTCCAAGGAGAGCGGGATGGGCCACCCTCACGGATGGGGGTTGGCCGCCTTCTCCAGGGGTAGGCCCGTCCTCTACGTGAGGGAGACCTTCCCTATGTGGAAGAGGGGCTTTTACGCTCGTTTCGGAGCGGATGTCGTTTTGGCGCACGCGAGGGCCGCGTCGGTAGGTGAGGTCAGCTTCGAGAACACCCACCCCTTCTCGGTGGTCGTCGGGGACAAGATATGGTTCTTCGCCCATAACGGATCGGTCAGGGGGATAGAGGGGGGAGACGCTCTAGGTAAGACGGACAGCGAGGCTATGATGTTGAGGCTGACCCGCAACGGTGTCGATCCCTCTAAGTTGGTGGAGGGCGTGAGGGAGATAAGAGACGAGTTCTGGGAGGGTCTGTCGTCCATGACCTTCCTGATGGTGAGCGCTGATGAGATCTACGCGCTAAAGGGTGCCAAGGAGAGGCCAGATTACTTCAACCTCTACGTGAAGAAGGGGGAGAGGATAGTCATTCTAGCATCGGAGCCTTTAGATAATGGGAACTGGAAGGAAATGGAGAATTGGGCCCTCCTCCTATTCAGGAGGACCGAAGATAGGATAGAAGAGTATAGATGGGTTGTATAATCGCTTGACTACTTCTCCCATACCTCCTCCTGAACGACTATTGCTCCCACCGGACATGAGACCGCGCAGGCATGACATATGAAGCAGTCTGGTTCGTAGTCCTCCCTTGGATAGGCCTTCTTGTTCTCGTTGAGGTGCCATATGTTGGAGGGACAGACACCCACGCAGACGCCGCATCCAACACACTTGGCCTCATCTATATTGAGTATCACATGGAAGTCCACTTGCACTACAGCCAGGGTGATCACCCGGTGCCCCCCTCATAAAAAATTGATAAAGGTAACCACGGCAGTCGACCTGTGGAAGTCAGGATATTCGGTGGTATCGGGGAGATCGGAGGCAATAAGGTGCTGGTGTCCTCCCCCGACAGGCTAGCAATCATGCTCGATTTCGGAAAGAGTTTCTCCCGCGAGGAAGCATTCTTCCAGCATCCCTTCATGTCCCCAATGTTCCCGGAGGACTACTTCAAGACCGGCCTCCTTCCCCCCTCTCAGGAACCCGAGTGGAGGATGGAGGGCTACGACATCACTGGACTACTCATAAGTCACGCTCATCTAGATCACTGGGGTTACCTCCCCCTAGTTCACAGGGAGATAGCCGTCCACTTGGGAGAGGCCAGTAAAGTGATATTGGAGGCGTACAGGTCCATGGGGTTCAAGGACCTGTCGGTCCTAGAGAAGTTCGAGGTGCACACCTTCAGGACAGGGGATGTACTGGACATGGAGGACCTGGAGGTCATTCCCATTCACGTGGATCACTCCGTACCCGGGGCTTACGGATTCCTGATCGAATGCTGCTCGAAGAGGATGGCCTACACAGGAGATCTTAGGATGCACGGTCCTAGAAGTGATATGACCATAGATTTCCTAGATATGCTAGCGGAGGAAGGAGTTGATCTGCTCCTCATGGAGGCCACCAAAGTGGCGCCCGAGAATGACCCTGAGGCCTCTCTAGTCAAGGTACTGGAAAATAGGATCTGGTACAGATGGAAGCGAGAACCGCCCAAGAGGGTGAACTTCGAGGTCTCCTCCGAGAGGGAAGTGGGGGAGAGGATGATGGAGATCCTAGAGGACAGCCCCCGACTCGTGCTCGTGGAGGTCTCGTCCACGGATGTCGACAGGGTCAGGACCGTGTGCAAGGTGGCTGAGAGGATGGGTAGGGAACTAGTAATCGATGAGAGGATCGGTTTCATGGCAGAAGCATTAAGCGGTGCGGGGATTAGCGGCCTTCCATCACCTGGAGATTACTTGCTGTGGAGAAGGAAGAGGAGGAAAGGGAGGGAGGAGGTGAAGCTAGGGGCGAGGGAGCCCAGACCCCTCGTGGAATTCATCGAAAGGGTGGAGGATAAGAGAGGACCCGGGTCCGTAATATGGGGTGATCTAAGGGGAGAGATACTCAAAGACGAGAGCTCTCACTTCGTGGTCACCAGTAATGCCACGAGGTTCCTGTACGAGATTCCTCTGGGCGTTAAACCCAATATAGACTTCGTGATGAGTAGATCCGAGCCCTTCAGTGAGGAGAGCGCCCTCTCAATGGACAGGCTCATGAACTGGCTCCTGATATACGGGGTTCACCGTTACTATCGAATCCACGTGTCCGGGCACCTGTCCCCGAAGCAGATAGCTGACGTCCTAGATAGGGTTAATCCCAGCAGGATCGTTCCCATTCACACCGAGCACCCGGATCTATTCGATCTGTACGTGCCTAAGGGCATGAGAGATAGGATATTACTGCCAGAAGTCGGGGAGCCCGTAAACATCTAACGACTCAACTTTATCCCCTCTGGCCCGCCTATCATGCCGGCATTTGGGTGACCCGCGATGTATCCAAGGAGTGAGTTGGACTCTAGGATCCGCAGGCTGAAGAGGTGGATGGGAAGGAGGGGCATAGACCTCTCCCTCGTGAACTCCCCAAGCAACATGCTATACTTAGCAGGGACGGCCGAAGCCCAGCTGCTCGTCGTTCCCCTAGACAATGATCCCTACTTGGTCGCGAGATACGCTTTCGGGGACGAGATCGCCCAGGAGAAGACGCCTTATCACGTGGAGGTTCAGAAGCCGTTCTATGGGACCAGTGGTAAGGAAGTGATTAACCCCAGCGTCTACGATCTGGTAGCGGAGAGGCACGGAGATGTTCGGAGGATAGCTGTAGACTTCCTGTCATCGCAGGATCAGGTGGAGAAGGTGAGGAAGAGGTTCAAGAGGGGGAAGAAGAGCGCCGCTATAGTGAGCTTGGATGATCAACTGAAGAGGATGAGGATCGTCAAGAGCGAGTATGAGCTGGGACTCATGAAGGAGAGCGCATCAATAGCGATTAGGGCCTTCGAATCTCTAGAGATAAGGGTTGGGATGACTGAGAGGGAGATAGCTAACCTGCTCGAGTTCAAGATGAGGGAATTGGGGGCTGAAGGACCCAGCTTCCCGACGATAGTGGCGAGTGGGGCAAACTCATTCAACGCTCATCACGTTAACACTGAGAGGAGAATCAGCGAGGGGGAGATATTGCTAGTCGACTTCGGCTCCAGATACATGGGGTACTGCAGCGATATGACCCGTACCTTCTACATCGGAAGCCCGCCGGAGGGCTTTTTAGACAAGTACGAGGCCGTTCTCAACGCACAGTTGAGAGCATTGGATTTCATAAGGGACGGAGTTCCCATGGAGAGACCGGATATAGAGGCCAGGAAGGTATTGAAGGAATCGGGCCTTTTAGAGTACTTCGTTCACTCTCTGGGGCATGGGATCGGCATCGACATCCACGAGTTCTTCAGGCTCCTAGTGGGGAGAGGAGGAAGGCTCCAAGAGGGGATGACCGTGACTGATGAGCCAGGGAGCTACATTAGGGGATGGGGAGGCATAAGAATAGAAGACACCGTGGTGGTCGGGAGGAACAGAGGCTTTCCCCTCACCGAGAAGCTCTCCAAGGATCCGGACTACCTCAGGAGGTAGAATGGCCCTTGCTCTGGAGCCCTGTTGGGGAAGCCGTGCTCGCTGAGGAAGGGGTCTCTAGGCTGAGGAAGGGGCAGCGGAATATCTACGTCAAGTGGCTCATCTCCCTGAGGGGACCCGTGGAGAAGGGGGACTTAGTCGTAATAAAGGATGAGAAAGGAGATACACTGGGTTTGGGATTCTTCGAGGGAATAGGGGCTATGGCAGTGAGGGTCCTCTCCACAGAGCTGGAGGATCCCTTTTCTCTGCTTTATCGTAGGTTAGAGGAGGCCTTGAGGTTGAGGGAGAAACTCAAGCTGGACAATTTCTTTCGATGGGTGCACAGTGAGGCTGATGCCCTCCCGGGGCTGATAATTGACGTATACGACGATGTCGTCGTCATCTCCTCCACCTCCATCGGAATGGATAAGCGTGTGGAGGAGATCTCGGCCATGGTGGGGGACCTATTCAGGCCTAGTTCCATAGTTCTTAAGAACGACAGTAGGCCGAGAAGGGAAGTCGGACTGCCTTCGGAGAGGAGGGTCCTTTCAGGCAGTAAAACGAGAGCTGTAGTGAGGGAGGGTGGAGCTCTCTTTCACGTGGACACGATCAAGGGCCAGAAAACGGGCTTCTTCATAGATCAGAGGCTGAACAGGATTGAAGTTGGCTACCTTGCTGGTCCCGGTGATAGGGTCCTAGATCTCTACAGCTACACAGGCGGTTTCGCGATACATGCCGCTCTCTCCGGCGCCGAGGTCGTTGCTGTCGATGAATCGGAGTACGCCGTCACGGAAATGAGATCTAATGCGGGGCTCAACTCGATCGAGTTAGTGGCCGTTCAATCGAGGGTAAAGGAGTTTCTGGAGGGAGATTCCTCAGTCTACGATCTGGTTATCGTGGATCCGCCTGCTCTGGCTCCAAGCAGGGACATGGTCCCCAGAGCTAGGAAGACCTACACAGCAGTCAATGCCGCCGCTATGGAGAGGGTGGTAAGTGGCGGCCTCATGTTCACAAGCAGCTGCAGCCAATTCATCACCAAGGAGGAATTCAAAAAGATCGTGATCAGAGCAGCTACCCTCTCCAATCGGGAGATCACGATCCTTGGTGAGAGGGGGGCTTCGCCCGATCACCCGATGGATCCCATGCATCCTTGGACGGGATACCTCAAGGGCCTCCTCTTGAGAGTTGGGTGATTATAGTTCTAGTCTGGTCTGTTTTCCCCTTCTGGGCCTTTCTCTGTGTCTGTAAACCAGTTCCCCATTCCTAACGTATACGTATAAGGTGTCACCCTTCTCCCAACCGAGTTCCTCTACTAATGATTTGGGAGCGGTTACTTGGTAGCTTAGGTACCTCCTCCCGTTTCTTTCCCACCTCTTTACCCTCAGCTTCACATAGGGCATAACATAACTAGTTGGCATACTTTATGGGCATTTCCTTTCCGGGCATGACGAAGGTCTTTCCCGCGAGGAGGTCCCTCAGGGCATCTTTGACATATTTTGACTTAGTCAGCGCCACCTTTACGTTGTTGCTCAGCAGGAGCTCACTAAGTTCCGGTTCGATGTCCTCGCTCAATACGATGTCCGCCTCTAGTCCCACGAGTATGTCTAGCATGGTCTCCCCTTGAACCTGACCAACTTCTAGGGAGAAGGCGTCCATGACGACACCGAAATCACTCAGGTCTATGACCATTAGCCCTTTAGCCAAGCTGAAGCCCCTTGATATGCGGTTGAACTTCACGTTTCCGTCTGTCTCCTCGATAGGGACGACTAGCCGAGTCATTTCGATCCTGTATTTTTCCTTCACCCAATGATATAAAGCCTCCAGGCTGCATGTTGGATCGAGATATTGTCCAGGTAATGCGCGGTGAGTGGGAATGATACCAGCGGTTTTCAGGGATCTGTGTCCCGGAGGTGACTTGGAAACCCGTCACAGGTCTCCTTGTGTTGAAGATGAGATCTCTAATGTGGGTTCTGAGTTTAAAGACTATGTTAAATTCTTCAAATCATGTCTAGGTTCTCCTCCTTGGGAGATTCAGATGATGTGGGCCCGGCGAGCCTTGGCTGGGCGCAGCTTCGCTGCGATAGCTCCCACAGGGGTTGGCAAGACTGCTTTTGGTCTCGTTACCAGCTATTACTTCGCCGTGAGGAGGAGAGGTCGCTCCTACCTCCTTTTTCCTACATCGCTCCTCGTTGACCAAGCCGTAGAGACCCTTGCTAAATATGAGAGATCTGCTGGGGAGCCTCTCAGGATTCTGGCCTACAGGAGCGGAATGGGAAGCAAGCGGAGGAGGGAGTTCCTAGATAAGCTGGAGAGCGGTGATTTCGACGTCTTGATCACGACCTCCCAGTACCTCGCGAAGAACCACGAGAAGATAAGGCGCTCCGTGGGCCAGTTCTCCTTCCTATTCGTGGACGATGTGGACTCCTTCCTCAAGAACTCGAGGAACGTCGATAGGGTTCTCACCCTCATGGGGTTCACCGAGGCTGATGTGAGAGCCGCTTTGGCCGGTAGGGAAGTGACTAGGAACACGGATAGCGTCCTAATAGTCTCAACTGCAACCGGTAAGCCGGGTTCCCGGGCGGTCCTATTCAGGAGGTTGCTGGGCTTCGATATCGGGGTATTGAGGCAGGAGTTGTTGAGGAATATAGCTGACCTCTACGCGAGGAAGAGAAATCAATTGAAAGAGTTCTTGAAGTTCATGGGAGACGGGTTCCTCCTCTTCGTCCCGAGGATGGAGCTGGCTGATGAGGCGAGGGCATTGGCGGAGGATGCTGGCTACGAGGTAGAGGTGTTGCACGGTTACGACGAGAAATTGGTTGAGGCTTTCAAGTCCGGCGAGCTAGACGGTCTGATTGGAGCCGCTAAGCCCTACGGAGTCCTAGTTAGAGGAGTGGATCTGCCTCAGAGGATCAGGTATGTGGTCTTCTACGGAGTTCCCCGCTTCGAGATGACCTTGAGAGATGTGGATGAGATGAGCGACCGGGCTGTTGTGGCAATGCTGTCCGCGCTGGCCAAGGGCCTAGATCCCCAGACTAAGAGGTTCGCCATGAGGTTGAGGAGGCGACCAACGGAGAAGGATATCATGAGGACTAGAGAGGTGCTTAGGGAGTTACTTTCCAGCGAGAGCAGGCTGAGGGAGTTGGCTGGCACTGGGGACATAACGGTTATCCCCGAGGAGGGTAAAGTCATAATCCCCGATGTCAGGACGTATATACAAGGATCTGGACGTTCTTCTAGGCTCTATCCTGGGGGAATGACTAGAGGAGCTAGTCTCGTCTGGGACACAGATCCTCTACTATCTTCCTTCATAAAGAGGGCCAGCGCTTACGACATAGAACTGTCCCCGCTGGAGGAAGTGGATTTGGAGAGCCTGAGGAGGGAGATTGACGAGAGTAGGGAGAGGTACTCCTCACTCAAGACGGGTTTCGAGATGGCTGGTCTGCTCAAAACTGCACTTTTCATAGTGGAAAGCCCCAATAAGGCACGGACGATAGCTAGGTTCTTCGGCAAGCCGGGGAGAAGGGTTGTGAATGGGGTGCTCGCTTACGAGGTAACTACTGGCGACTATGTGCTGACGATAATGGCCAGTGGGGGTCACGTGGTGGATCTCTCAACGCAGGGAGGGTATCATGGGGTTCTCATAGAAGAAGGCGAGCGCAGAACCTACATACCCATTTACGCTTCCATCAAGAGATGTCTGGACTGCGGTTACCAGTTCACAGATGGTGAGAGGTGCCCGAGATGCGGTTCCACCAATCTGAGGGACAGCAGGAACAACATAGTCTCCATGAGGAGACTCGGATTCGAAGCATCCCGGGTCATAATAGGGACGGATCCTGACACGGAGGGGGAGAAGATAGCTTGGGACATTTATCAGCTGATCAAAGATGCGGCTGAGGAGATATACAGGGCCGAATTCCATGAGGTCACCAAAAGGGCGATCTTGGAGGCTCTGAGGGAGCTTTCAGAGACCAACGAGTCGAGAGTGAAGGCTCAGGTGGTAAGGAGGATAGAGGATAGGTGGATAGGATTCGAGCTGAGTTACGAGGTACAGAGGAAGTTCAACAGGAGGAACTTGTCTGCCGGGAGGGCCCAGACCCCCACGCTAGGTTGGATAATCGATAGGTACGAGGGACACAAGAAGAAGAAAGACCTCACCGTAATCAGTGGAGAAGGCATCTTCATCAAGGTGGAGGGTAGAATAGGATCTCCCGGAATCGTTGAAGCCCAAATCTCGTCGATAAAATTGGAGGAAGGCGAAGTTAAGCCACCTCCTCCTTTTACCACAGACGAGATGATAAAGGAGGCCAGTAGGGTGCTGAAGCTGGGCGCCAAGAGAGTGATGGAGATTGCCCAGTCCCTCTTCGAAGCCGGTCTAATCACATACCACAGGACGGATAGCGTGAGGGTGAGCGACGCCGGTCTGAGAGTAGCAGCGGAGGTCCTCGGTGACGATTTCGTTCCGAGGAGATGGGGTGAAGGAGGGGCTCACGAGTGCATAAGGCCTACCAAGCCCCTGTCAGCCAAGGAGTTGCTCGACTACGTCAGGGAGGGACTGATAGTGGCTCCAGAGGGGTTCTCAAAGGACCATGTGAAGCTGTACGACCTGATATTTAGGAGATTCATGGCCTCGCAAACCAAGGAGAGCATCATCGTGAAGCAGAGGTACAAGCTGGTCTTGAATGGCGATGAGGTGACCGATGAGAGGGTTGTAGATGTCAGAGGGGGTTGGGCTCTCATATATCCATTTCTCTATAGGAAGGAAGCCCCTCTTTCGGTGGGGACGGTCAGAGTCGAGATAAAGCACCTCCAAGTCCCCTCCGTACCCCTGTACACGCAAGGAGATGTCGTTGCTCTCATGAAGGAGAAAGGTATCGGAAGGCCCTCCACCTATGCTACCATTATAGACAAGCTGCTGCAGAGGAAATACGTCCTCGAGAAGAACAACAAACTTATTCCTACGAAATTGGGCATCCAAGTGTATGACTTCCTTACATCTGAGTACCTGGATCTGATCAGCGAGGAGAGGACAAGGGTTCTGGAGGAGAAGATGACGGCAGTCGAGGAGGGGAGAACCGATTATCAAGAGCTGATCGATGAGCTCTACCATGAGATACAGGAAAAGGTGGTTGGAAAGAGAATGGGTAGGGAGTTCACTCCTCCAGTGAAATGAGCTCGTCTCCTCTCAGTTCCAATTTTCTATCCGGATGCAGCTTTCTGAACCTTTCCAATGCGTGTATCCTGAAGCCAGCCGGGACCATGGTCAGCATGTTAGCGGGAGCCTTACCCCAGACCCTGAGCATTATGTCTATTCTGTTCTCCACGGCACTCCAGTTCTCGAGGAACACCTTCTCCGCCTCGGAGACCTCCGCCTCCAGCACATCAAGCGATTCCTTCACTGAGTTAATTATCCTCTCCGCTTCACTCACATCCCCTTCCTTCAGTTTCAGCTCTGCCGAGACCAGCATGGTCTCCGCATCCACTAGCCTGTAGGGTGAGAGCTCGAATCCTACGATCTCCTCCAGCTTGGATACGGATCTCCTCACATCATCCAACCTCTTCTTCACGGACTCCAGCTCCCTCTCTAGAGATTCCCTTACCTCCTCGGGAACCACTCTTTCCTCCATGATTTCCGGCTTTATGGTCGGGATCTCCTCCTCCATCTCTGGAGGAGTTAGCTTTCCTTCTTCCTCCGCCTCCAGCTTAGGAGCCTCTTCCATTTCTATCCTGCGAACCTTCGGTACCTCAATCCCCATCTCCTCCTGTTCGATCTCTGGTGGAATAGTAGATGGTGATTTGACCTCCGAGATCTCCTCCACAGCCGCCTCCTCTATTGTGGGCGCAGTAATTGGCTTCATCTCCTCCATTTTCACCTCTCTGGGCTTTCTAGATCCTAGTAAGAGCGCGATTGCAATCAAAATGAGTACTGCTCCTATTATCCCGCCTACCAGGTACTCCAGTGGTATGGGAAGAGCGGGCTGCTGGGTTGTAACGATTGGTGGTGTGGACGGTGTTGTGACGGTCACCGTGATCGTGGAGGTCCTCTCATCGACGATCTTGCCTCCAGCCAGAGCTTGAACTCTTAGTTGAAGATCGCCCGTCTTTCTGGGAATGACTTTGACGTGTACCTCAGCACTTCCCCCCGCCCTCAAGGGGCCGACCTTCCTCTCAACAGGGGAGCCATCCAGAGATGTGACTAAGATGAATTGAGCGTTATCCCTAAACCTGTTGACGAGCTTCACCGTCACTATAATGGAGCTGTTGACCTTCGCCTCCTCTGAGGCCCTCACTTCCTCTATTACCTTGCCCTGCTCTACCCTCACGGGTATTTCCTTCTCATAGAGCACCTCATCACCATGTTTTATGTAGAGAGTTGCACCCGTTCCCGGGTTGAGGGCCCGACCCTCTATAGACACTGAGAACTCAGATCCGGGGCCCAACTTTTCTGTGACCTCCTCACCCTGAATCGTGGGTCCCTTGATGACGAAGGTGAGTTCTTCTACGCCCCACGAGTTGATTCCGGAAACGTTTAGTTTGAAACCGTCCCCCACAACCAGCTGGGATGGTGCCTGAACTTCCAGCTTGAGCTGAGCGGCTGGTTTTGTAGTAGTCGTGGTCGTGGGCGCGGTTGTGGTGGTGACCGGCGCGCCACCCTTAAGGGAGATCCATTCCTCCCTAGTTAGACCTATAGGGGCGTTGGGGGGAAGTGTCTCCTCTCCTACTACCAATCCCAGAGCTCCCTTATCCTTTAACATAGTGGAAAACCTGGCGCCACAGCGACCGGGAGTTAGGAAACCGATTGTCTTCTCACCGATCACCTCTCCCTGCTGGGACATAACGTACAGCACGATCTTGCTCCTCTCGCCACTCAGCGCGGTGCTGCAGACGAATCCCTCGACCAAGTAACCTCCATCCTTGGGCTCAGTCTTCTGGACCTTTATCCAGTGATCGGGCAGTCTGAGGAGGTGGAGATCGCCGTTTCCGTCTATGTATGAGACGGAAGTTGTGTGATTACCTATCTCAGAGATCGTAACCAAGCTGAAAGGTGGGTTAGATACCTTAAACTCTGAAAGCAGGAATCTTTGAGTGTAGTGGTAGATTCTGACCTCACCGGACTTTGAGAAGTAGAGAAGAGCTTTCCCCGCCGCGACTGGCTGGGAGGCTGGGGGTATCCACGTCTTTATAGGCCTAGATACGCTGAGATCCGATAGATTGACGAAGAGTATGGTTTCTTTCGAGCTTGTCAGCGCACCTATTCCGTCTACTACCGGGAACATCCCGTAGGGGAATTCATACCCTAGGATTTCGGTCATGTCCCTCCTAGCCACTGGTTCGCCTGTTGAGGTGCTTATGGATATCATAGTACCGTTCTGAAGCATCACCCCGATGAAGGAGGGGTCATCACCGGCAACGAGTATCCTCTCTCCCAGCTCCAAATCCCAGACCAGCTTGTGGGAATTTAAATCGACGTATGCGATCCGAGCATCTCCATAAATTATGGCACCACCATTCACGTAGTGCACATGCCTTATCCTGAATCCCAAATCCATGGACCAGCCAGTCGACTTGGATCTCAAGTCCACAGCTTGGAGGGAGCTAGTGAGGGGGACCACTATTGTCCTACCATCATTCAGGTAAGCCATGGGGGATCCGGAGGGGGCTGAGGGTAACCTGAGCCTCTCTATCCTCAATTCACCAGCAACCGAGTTATAAGCCCTCAGCTCGAATGAGTCCGTTGTCACTATGACCCATGACTCCTTCTTCGCATAGCCATAGAAGGCGTCAGGGATTACTAGTGGGGGGGTAGACACTCTGGCGCCTATCCTGATACTCCAGAGCTTTTCTCCGTTCAGATCCATGGCAATTAAGGTGTCTCCCTGACCTCCTATAGTGTACAGCCTATCTCCATATATAACAGGCTGGGGGATCCTGTATAAAGGCTTGGAATCGTACACCTTAATCTTTGATACCTCGGTTGGTGTCAGATCGTGAGGAGAAGCGGCGACAAGGCTAATCGATAGGACTACCAGGAGGGCCGCTAGTTTCCATCTCATCCATTCATCCCTTCAAGCATAATCAAGCTTGCCCCCTTTTAAATGGAACTCCCGTCAATTAATAGTGCTGTATGAAGGGGATATCGAGCCCCTAATACCTCCGCTCGAGGAAAAATGATGAGGATGATTACCTGTGTGAGAGGATGAAGGTCAGGGGCTTCTGCTTATCCAGTCTGACGAACCCTATCCTCAACATCTGGGCCATCTCGCCCTCCCTCATCTCGGCCAATGCGGGTTCCCCGTAGCCTCCCAGCATCTCGTACGAGTAGGGGGACAGGGGGACGAATACCTTTGCTGGAACACCCCCTTTGAGCGGCGCCCACTGCATAATCTTGACTCCCTTGATCTTCTGCTCCTGGCTGAGGATCAGGGATACCTCGTCGGGGTTCACGCTCCTCACCCTCACTGTAGCTAGACCCCTCAACCTGAATTCGTCTCCGGCCTTCAAACCCTCCACATCGCCCTTTGGTATGTAAACTAAGGGTTCCTCTAGGATTATGGTTCTGTACTCGTCTGAATCGGGATGGATCTGCACCCTCGCCTCTACAGGGGTATCCATCCCGTCTATGACCGCCCTGACTGGATCCGGGACGAACATATAGCGGGGTACCTTGGGATCGAGTATCTTCCTGTTAATGGCCGCTAACATGTCCATGTTGATCGTGGCATCCACCTTACTTGGTCCGAGCTCGTGGAATAACCTCACTATCGCCTCTGGGAGGATGCCCCTCCTGAATAGCCCTCTAAGGGTCGGTATCCTAGGATCGTCCCATCCCTCCAAGATTCCGCTTTCCACTAGGGGCCTTATGTACCTCTTTGAGAGAGGGATTCCCTCAACCGTTATCCTGCCGAACTGCACCATCTGTCTCTTATA
>JARZZM010000012.1 GCA_030130125.1 Thermoproteota archaeon | reverse complement strand
GTGTATACATCATGCATATTATCTCACAGCATGGCCGGATCCAGAAGCATCCTCATTTCAATAACAGTTCATCAAGGAACTTCAAAGAAGGAGAGGTCTTCGTCACTTAGTTCTATCTCTGCAGCTTCAGCATTTTCCTGGAGCTGCTCCAAGCTCTTAGCTCCGGGGATTGCGACCACACCCTTCTCCCTTATCACCCACGCCAGAGCGAGTTGGGCAGGGCTCGTCCCCCCTCCCTTCCTCTTCGCTAGTTCCTTCAGCCTCTCAACCACCGCCCAGTCGATCCTCCCATAGAGGTGCCATATGTTCAGCCTCCTCTGCAGTCCTTTAGGCATCATTCCCGGCCCGTACTTCCCGGTAAGCAGTCCCTGCGCCAAGGGGCTATAAGCTATTATCGTGATTCCCTCCCTCCGGCAGTGAGGGATCAGATCCCTCCCCGGATCCCTCTTCAGCAGGTTGTACTCGATCTGATTGCTGGCTAGGTCGTGCCTCTGGAGATAGCTCCTAGCCTCCTCCATCTGCTTCAGGGAGAAGTTGCTCACCCCTATCGCCCTTATCCTCCCTTCCTCCAGCTCCCGCTCTAGCGCCCTCAACGCGCCCTTTAGGGGGAATATGGGGCTGGGCCAGTGGATCTGGTAGAGGTCCACGTAGCTGGTGTTCAGCCTCCTCAAACTGTTCCTCAGCGCCTTCAATACCCCTGAGACGGTGACCCTGTATGGAAAGACCTTCGTAGCTATCACCAGGTCTTCCCTGTCCACCTGGCTCAGCGCCTTCCCTATGACCCTCTCGGACCTCCCCCATCCGTATATCTCCGCAGTATCTATGAAGTTGATTCCAAGCTCCAAGGCCCTCCTTATTATGGAGATGGCCTCCCCTTCATCTATTTCCTTCCCCCAACCCCAATAGCTGGCGCCGAACTGCCAAGTCCCCAGCCCTATTTTGGAGACCCTTATACCCGTCCTCCCCAGCTGCTCGTACCTCATATGAATCCCGGGAGATCCCATCGATGCGAGGTTTTAAAGTAAAACGGCTATTGGGGATCGACTGGGGAGGTAGGGGCTGGAGGTAGCCAAGAGTCATTCCAAACCTTCGCTATCAGCTTGCGAGTTGATCAGGGATTGGGCTGGAGATCACTACTCTATCCCCAACCTCTCCTTTATTAGCGCCACGTCCCTCTCCAAGGCCGTGAGCCTCCTATCAAGTATGGACTTGAGGTCCTTCCTGATCCCCTTGAGCTCCTCCAGCGTCTCATCCTGTTTCTGTATCATCAGCTGCTGGTTCTGGATCATGGTCTCTTGGTTCTGCTTGCTCTCCTCCCTGAAGGCCCTCAGCTCCTCCAGCGTCTCATCCTGTTTCTGTATCATGGTGAGCCCAACCTCTATCATCTTACCGAGCTGGAGGGTCATGAAGTGGGACCTGAACCTCTCTATGTCCTTGACCGGACCATCGTAGTCCTCGAAATGGATCCTATCCGCTCGAGCGCCCTCAGGCATCATCTCCCTGACATCTGATTCGAACGCCCTTACAGCTTCATCGTCCCCCTCGTAGAGGGCCTCTACCGCCTTCTTTCCCACATTACGAGCTTGGAAACCGGTCAAGTCGTGCTCACCAGCTAGATTTAGGAGGAACATGCGGTAGCCTATGTCCTGAACTTTCTCTCCCTCTATGATCAGCCTTCTCTTCATCGCGGGAATATCAGCAAGATCCTATATAAGAGTTGCCAGACATTCAACAAATTCGGTTGAGTTTTCGAAAGTTTTACGGTTAGATTTATGGGAATAGGAAGAGATAGGGGAGTGAATATAGCTTCGACCTAAAGTACAACGCTCTTGACCCAAGCTGCCCCAACTACAACCCGCTCAGCAGATCACTGAACCTCCTGAGTCCTTCCCTTAGCTCCTCGCTGTCACCCCCGAAGCCTATCCTGAAGTGCCCCTCCATCTCAAAGCAACAACCCGGTACCAAGAACACCCCTTTCTCCCTGATCAGCCTGAGAGCCAGCTCCCCAAAGGGCATGTCGAGTATGTAGCGGGGGAAGGCCACAGTTCCAGCCCTCGGTGGGATCCATTCGATGAGGGATTCCGACTCTACCCAACCCTTCAGTATCTCGAAGTTCCTCCTGACTATCCCCAAATTCCTCTCGTAGATCCTCTCCACATTCTCCAAGGCAAGTAGGGCGAGATGTTCGAGGAGGATACTGACGCTTATGGTCGTGTAATCCCTGTGGGACATAAGCTCCTTCATCACCTCCTCATCCCTTGTGGCTATCCAACCGAGCCTGAGACCAGTCAGCGACAGGGACTTGGAGAAGGACCTAGCAACGATGGCCCTGTCGCAGAGGTCGAGCATGGAGGGAACCTCATCGCCGAATATGTTCAGCCCGTGATAGGACTCGTCGGCCAGCACGTAAGCTCCATACCTCTAGGCTATCTCGCATACACGGGACAGATCCTCCCGATCCGGCAGGAGGCCGGTGGGATTGTGAGGGTTGTTTACCACCACAATCTTCGCTCCCTCAGCCAGCCTTGACAACTCCTCGAAGTCGGGATACCAGGAGTCCTCCTCTCTCAGGCGTAGCAGCCTTATCTCAGCACCGAATGCCTTAGGCAGGCTGTAGAGTTGCTGGTAAGCCGGGAAGATCGATACTACCTTATCACTCGGCTCGACGAGGATGAAGAAGACGAGAAAGTTTGCGTCTATGGCTCCTCTGGATATGAGCACTCCCTCAGGGCTCAAGTCGCGGTACAGACGGGAGATCTTCTCCCTAAGATCGGGAAGTCCCTCCACGTAACCCATAGGTCAGGAGAAGGTCCTTCAGCTCCTTCAAATAATCCTCCCTGCCGACGAACCTCAGGAACTCCCCCAAAGAGAAGGGCTTCACGCACGTCTCGGCCAAGTTCAGCTCGACATCGTGCTCGTACTTACCCATGAACCTCTCGACCAGAAACGGATCAACCTTCATCGGTGCGCTGGGAGGGTCTCAGATAAAAGGACCCTCCCCGATTCTGACCGGCAACTCTCTGAATCCCCTCCCCTCCTCCCAGATGAAGGCCCCGATCCTGACCCTGGGAACTGAGATTATCACGTAGAGGAAGCCTGGATGGGCCCTCTCCTCATCGATCTCGGATGGAAGGGGCTTTACTAGGGGATGGCTGTGATAAGCGCCTATGATCTCCATGCTCCCCTTCTCGGCTTCGAGGAAGGCTCTGTACATGTCCTCGGGATCTATCTCGTATCTCAGTGGTGTATCTGATATGTTCTTCGCTCTATAAGCTCTTTTAATCGAGAAGCCTTCACCTCTAACCTTTTCACCAGCTAAGAGGCCGCACGCCTCTCTAGGGTACTCTGAGAGGGCGTGACTCACTATGCTATCTCTAACTCTCTTTGGGATGAAGACCTCCATCTCGCTGTCGCACGGTCAAGTAGTTTAAGCGTATCACTAACACTCGCTATGATTTAATACGGGTCAGGGCAGTGTACTTTGGGGCGATGAAGCTGGAGGGGACATCTGAAGCATGATGAGACACCCCTCAGGCTGAGCCCAGCCCTAGGATTGCGGCTCAACTCCAGGACGAAATGAAATGACATTGATGGAGAGTTATGGGGGTGTTCATGAACGATGCACCCGCATTACCAGCTGAATTATACCAAAGAGAGCAAACTTGAGTCCAGAGGGAAGGATGCTTCAACCCTCTCTCAGCGCGCCGGGGAAGCCGACGCAGCCGGCTCCACAGGATGGTCTCGGCAACAAGGAGGAGTGATCTAGTCTACGGGTTGGAAACAGCGAAGTAGATCTGATCTTGAAGCATGAGAGGAGGCCGACATTCAAGGTAGGCTCAGGAAAGAGATCTCCCATAGTCCAGCTGAGCTTGGCTAAGAGGCTGGGAGTCGACACCACATACGTGGCGGCGCTGAGGTCTGGTATCTTCGAGGAGAAATGAGCTATTCGCATACCAGCGTGGTTTCTCCTCCTTCTATGAATTACCTTGGGGGGATATGATGCTCTTACTTCTACATGACTCGGCCTCATTAGCGTCCAACAGGAAATCCTTATTAGGCTAGAGTAGTTAACTGATCGATGGTCAGAAGGGTAAAAGTCATCCTTTATGGACTTTTCCCTACCGTTTACTTCACCGCATCTCCATGCTGCCGCTTCCCAACTCCTGAAGTGGAGCACGGGGAGGAGCAACTCTCAGAGTACCCTTGGTGGATGGTTCATGATCTCATGCAGGCCGCGGAGATAGCTAGGAGGCTGTCGAAATATGGGAGGAGGGTGAAGGTCGACTTGGTCAGCGCGGACTCCCTCAAGGGCATCTGGATATCCTTGAGGTACGGTCTGAGGGGAGAACCCTCAGCCATAGTCAATGGCTGGGTCTTCAAGGGGCCCTCACTGGACCCCGACTCGATCGAGGAATTCGTTAGGAACCTGCTCCAGAGGTGAACTCATATCTCCTCAACTTTTATGGCCTCTACAGGGCAGGACATCGCCGCATTTTCCACGCACTCCTTCAACTCATCGGGCACCTCGCCAACAGAGATGGCGTCTGACAGCTCAACCGAGTACTTGTCCACCACCCTATTCTTCCCCTCTAGCACGAAGACCTCAGAGCATAGAGTCGGGGCGACCCCACAGGCTATGCAGGACTCCCTATCTACGGTAACTCTCAGAGTCATACCCTTATAAGTCAGTTATACATAATAAATATACATAATGAAGATGATCTTCTTGAAGATGACCTTGAAATAGCATCATTAGGACGGCATCCGGCTCACATCGGACCGGTTCTCTGAGTGGTTAGTTGGGAAGCCCTTTCTTTGGCCACCTTGGCAGCTCGTAGAACGCGATTAAATGCACCAAGACGACGAGGAACGAGAGTATGGCACCAGATAGGGCGAATATAGGATCAGGCGCCGATACGTAGAAGATCGATGGAAGAATAGCTAGGATCATTGAGATCTTCCTTACCTTAAAGCTCATCTCACGCCATTGGGTGACGGACCAATTCCACGTAGGAGAGGAATAGACATCCCAAGAGGGGTTTGAAGAAGGTACCTAAAGGGAAGGGTATGTGAGCGAGGAGTTCGGAGTAGATGGGGTAGCAGTGGAAGGAATGGGATAAAGAGAAGCATGAATGGAGCCCATAAGTCAAAAGAACGAAGCCCTTCATAGAATGGTGGTGGCGGGACGGAATCATCAACGAAGGCGTAGCTCTGAACTACCCCTCCAACGCATATGAATGCTAGGATCGAGAGCAAGAGGATCTTGCCAATATCGGGCCTCAGGAACTCCAGCACGCGAGACCGTCGCTTTGAAGGATTTAAATACTGCGCATGGGCTCCCAGCTCATCGGGAGCTTAGCGCTAAGACACGAGATCTCCTCATTTCCTGTGTCATCTTTAAATCCCATATATGTGCGAGATATCGATTTATTGCTAAAGGAGGATGGATGAATGAACGAGGACTTCTTGAGGGCGAAGCTGAAGGATATGCTGGATGCGGTGAGGGAGCTGCAAACCTTGACCTCTAAATCGTTCGATAACCTTTCGAAATACGAGAAGCTGTCTATGCGTTATCTCGTGATCCAAATGGTTGAATCAGCCCTATCAATCTGTCTACACATAGTCTCAGAACTAGGTCTCATTGCTAGCACTTATTCCGAGTGTTTCGGATTGTTAGGGGGAAGAATCATAGATGGAAGGCTGGCCTCCAAGCTCGCATCGGCAGCGAGACTCAGAAACCTGCTGGTACACCTATACTGGGAGATCTCGGATGAGTTGCTTTATGAGAGCGTTAAGAGAGGCTTGAAGGATTTCGAAGAATACGCGGAGAGGGTGTCGAGATGGAGCTCAAGTACTACGAAATGAATGAGGAAGAGATCAGGAAGCTGATTGAAGATCTCAGGGCTAAGTTAGAGGCTTACGAGGATATAGTGTTCGCCTATGTCCACGGAAGCTTCCTTAAGGGTAGATTCAGAGACGTGGATGTTGCGATCTGGATCAAGGGAGGTAAAGTAGAAGCATTCCACTACACGGTGGAGGTCTCAGCTGAACTCTCTAAGGAGTTCCCGGTAGATCTTCATGTGCTGAATGAAGCCCCTGTTTCCTTTCAATACCATGTCTTCACTGGGGGAAGGCTCTTGTTCTCGAAAGATGAGAAGATAAGGTCGGAGGCTATGGATAGGGCCCTCAAGATGCATCTAGACTTCAAGGAACTCCTCAGGTCCTTGAGTGCGACTCGCTAACATTTTGAGGGTGTGAACCAGACATCCCGTCCATAGCCTGCGCGGACGGTAGATCCCATTAGTGAGAGATCAGAATGGTTCTCAGTCTATCCTCACAGATCTCGCGGAAGATCTCGCGGATTTAACTCACCTCCAAGTGATGCTGCCAACGGCACCACCACTCGGGGAGTGAGGACCTGCCGATGTAGCAAGTCATGATCCCATGAAAGGACAGGGAGGTTCCTCTAGGCTTATATCCTAGGACGGGGAGGATCTCATCACGCCTCGCCAACCTCGGTCTCCTCGGCCCAGAACGGATTTCAACCCCCCTCTAAAACACACCTTCCTATCCCCGGGGTGATGACGAATATGAGGTTACCCTCTCAAAGAAGACTAGGGATTTCGAGACCTGCTAAGAGGAGCATTCAGGGCCTCAGTTACCTCCTCAGGGATTCTTTAACCACCTCACGCCCAATTAACTTCCTCTCAATCCCTAGAACCCCAATTATACGTAGAACTCTCTCAAAAGATCCGCATGCCTGAACGCTCGGGGACGATATGACCCTCAGGGATGTATGACTACAACAGCTACCCCCCGCGTTTAGCCATGGGGACGATCGGGATTGATGGACCTTACAGACCATCAAGTAGCATCTCCAACTTTATTAGCCGGGAAGGGTCTACTCACTGATGCTCCCGATAGTCGTCGAGGCCTCCGCCTCGGAGTCGTGGTTGGATTCGGTGATAAAGTTCTCCCAAGAGCTCAGGTCCCACTTCGGCAGGAGGCTCCTCAGGGTTATAGCCCTTCCCAGCCCCGATCAGGAGGTCCACGACTCCAACGTCCTCGTGGTCCTCGACAGGTACGACTTGGGCGATGTGGATGCCGTCATAGAGATAGCCTCGCGCATCGATGAGAGGATAAACCCCCTGGTCGCCAGCTCAGACGAGGAGGACGAGGTGGAGGCCTTCCTCCAGACCGGTGGTAGGGATGTCCAAGTTGATCAAGTCTAGGGTCCTTATAGAGGAGGCGGAGAAGGACTTGGAGCACGGTTCCTACAATAAGGCGGTCTCTGCATCTTATTTTGCCACTAGGCTACTGGTCGAGCATCTGATAGGGGGTTTGAAGACGTCGAAGGACGACAAGATAGCTAATGCCCTTCAAAGGCGGTTGGAGGAGAGGATAGGGGAGGAAAGAGCTCGAGATATAAAGGAGAGGTATCTCAAGCTCTTCATGAGGAGGAAGATCGCTGACCACAAGCCATATCTCTTCTCGAAGGACGAGGCGGAATGGACGGTAATGGAAGCTAAGAGGCTGATGGAGGAGATAATGGAGGCCCTCTCCCCGAGGTGAACGCTTAAGTCTTGCCGGAACCTCCCAACTCAGATGAAAGTCGCTTGTCAGAGAGATTGCCTCGATGGTTGCGTCCTAATCTTGGAGGGTGAAGGTCCTGAGGCCTCGGTGCGCGGTGATCCCGATCACCCGGTCACCAAGGGATTCGCATGTCCAAAGGCCCTGAACTTCCCTCACTACTATTCCAGCAGAAGGAGGGTCCTCTACCCACATATCAGGACCGAAAACGGGTTCAGAAGGGTGAGCTGGGATCAGGCCCTAGACGTAATCGCCTCCAAGCTTAAGGAGGTAATGAGGGAATACGGCCCACAGGATATCCTCATATTCAACTACTCCGGCAACACTGGACTGATGAACTTCAACTATCCGCTCAGGCTTGCCTACGCCCTCAACGCCTACCGGGTGCAGTACACGATCTGCGACGAGGCTGGTGAACTCGCGCTGGAGCTTCACTACGGGATGCGCTACGGGGCCTTCCCGGAAGACCTTGAGAGGGCCAAAATGGTCGTGGTGTGGGGTGCAAACCCGGCCTCGTCCAGCATACACGCCTATTGGATCTTGGTGGATCTGAAGGTCGGGGGAGTACCCATCTGGGTGATCGATCCTAGAAGGACGAGAACATCCTTGCTGGGGAATTACGTCAGGATAAAACCGGGAACTGATTCCTTACTAGCCGCGGGCATCTCTTGGTACCTGATAAATGAGATTGGTGTGGACGAAGCCTTCATATCGAAATACACGGTGGGCTTCGAGGAGTACGCGCAACATATCTCCAAGTACACTCCCGAGCTAGTGGAGAAGGTTACCGGAGTTCCCAAGGGGACGGTAAGGGAACTGGCAGAAGAATACGGTGGGCTGAAGCCCAGCGTCACGTATATCGGTGTAGGAATGCAGAAGACAAAGCATGGGGCCGAAGTCGTCCGCGTCATTTCTTTAATACCAGCGCTGGTGGGGGTTCACAGGGGTTTCTTCTTCTGCAACTCCTCTCGGGACTTCGACACCGCTTACCTGCAGGGCAGGCATCTAGGGGAGGACAGAAGGGTCAACATGCTGGACGTTCCCTCCATGCTCTCCTCAGGTCGCTTCAAGTTCCTCTACATCTACAACTCAAATCCCGCAGTTACCCTACCTAGGTCAGACCTCTTCCGGGAGGGCATGAGGAGGGGGGACCTATTCTCCGTTGTTCACGATGTGATGTGGACCGAAACGGCGGAGCTGGCTGATGTAGTGCTCCCGGCTACCGGGATGTTCGAGCAGGAGGATTTCGTCGCCAGTTGGTGGCACCCCTATCTGGCCTACTCCCCCAAGGCCTGGGAGCCACTCGGGGAGAGCAGGCCTAACTGGTGGGTCGTCCAGAAACTAGCCGGGAAGCTGGGGATGGAGGCGCCTGAACTCAAGGAGGACCCCATCCGAGCGTTCGAAGGGGCTGTGAGGGGAAGTAGGATGCTCAGGGTACCCGTTGAGGAGGTGATGGGAAGGGGTTATGTGAGGCTGGAATACCTGCCGAAGCGCGAGTACCAAACCCCCTCCGGCAGGATAGAATTCTACAGCAGTACAGCGGGAGGCTTGGTTATTCTCCCCTTCCAGTCTTAGAGTGGGAGGAGGTCAATCCCGACTACCCATACGTCCTCATCACTAGTTCGGTTCCGGAGAGGACATCCTCGCAGGATGCCATGCCTTGGGATCTCCCGGTGAGGGATCGCATTCACATCAGTTCTGAAGATGCTGACAAACTGGGACTGAAATCAGGGGATCTGGTCCTCATTCGCTCTCCATGGTCAGAAGCTATCTCAACGGTCGAGGTCGACGAATTCCCTCCCTAGCGGAGTATTATGGGCTAGGAGATCAGCTAAATTCATCAAGGGCACGGTCAACGATCTCTTACAGGACGAAAAGCAGATCATAGCGGGTGGAAACTCGCTCAACAGCAGCAGAGTATCGATCGAGGCGCTTGTCAGTGAGAGTTAAAGAATTTCCCGCATGGACCCTCGTGGGAAGGATTATCATTATTCCCCTCCCTCATTCTCGGGATTCTCATGAAGGTAGGCGATGTACTGAAGGGAGATGTACCCATCGGGAGCGTGGTTGAGCTCGAGGGAACTATAACCGAGATACTCCCATCCTTCTCGCTTGGAGACATAGTCTACGAGAGGTTCTCCTTGGAGGACGGTACGGGGCAGCTCACTGTGATCTTACCCTCCTCGCCTAAGTACTTTCTCCCCGACGACAGGGTGAAGGTGAGGGGAAGGGTCAGGCCCTGCCCTTATGCCCCATCAGTGACCTGTTTGGAGACATCGGGGGACGACATCGACATCTTGGAGTGGAAGTGGATAGAACCCAGATTCAGGGAAGGAGCTGCAAAGAGAGGGGCATTCGACGTAAATACCCTCCTCCAAGTCACCAAGTTCGACCGGGAGCTCATCAGAGGGGTGATCGAGACCGGTCTGGACCCGCTCAAGATGAGGGAGAGGTTCGAGGATAATCTGTCCTCCGAGAGGGATGTGAAGTACTTGGTGGATGCGATAGCGGCAATGGCCATGTACGCTATATTCCTCAGAGATCTACCGGCGGCGAAGAGCGTGAAGACCACCCTGTACTTGCTGAGAGATCTGAAACTCCCTGAGAGCGAGCGTAGGGTTTTGGAGCTCTTGGGTGAGATGATCGACGCCTTGGTGAGCAGAGAGGGTCTCGCTCCCTACATATCACCGCCCGAAGCCATTCAGGGAGTAGTGGAGAGGTACCCCGTGGCGGAGGAGGACGAGATAGAGGGCCTCCCTAGGCTCGGCTTTCTGGCTAGGAGGATAATAGAGG